>JAVBSB010000156.1:0-9565 GCA_031547365.1 Oscillospiraceae bacterium
GCGAGCAAGCGCGATAATGACAGCGATTGCTCCTGCTGTAAAATCTGCGCAGGGCTGGCTTGCCTAGATTGCCTGTGCGACTGCTGTAATTGAGGTAGGGGCGAATCGTATTCGCCCGGAACTTGAATTGATTTGGGCGAATTCGATTCGCCCCTTGCCGCTCGGGCGAATTTGATTCGCCCCTACAATGGGGAAGCCGATGAAACAAACGCGTTGTCTTGCGCTCTGCGGTGTGTTCGCGGGGTTGATTCTGGCGCTGATGTGGATGGGTTCGCTGATCCCTTCCATGGAATATGCGCTGCCTGCCGCTGCCAGCATGCTGATCCTTTTGCTTGTGCTGCAGCTGAATTCCTACTGGGCGCTGGGCGTCTACGCCGCTACGGCGGCGCTTTCTCTTTTATTGCTGCCGAACAAAAGCGCTGCGCTGCTGTATTTTATGTTCTTCGGGTTTTATCCGGCAGTAAAATCTATGCTGGAACGCAGGCTGCCTGCCTGGCTGGCATGGATTTGTAAATTTATTATTTTTAATGTTACTATTATTGCCGCTTATTACTTCGCAACAAAGGTGTTTGCGATTGATCTGGATGACTTCGGCGAGATCTTCGGGCGTTATGCAAAAGCGATTTTGCTGGTAGCAGGCAACCTCGCGTTTTGGATCTATGACCACATGGTGCTCAGCGCGTTTGCCGCGATTTACCGCAAACGCTGGCGAAAAAAATTGAGCAGGCTCATGGGTCAGTTTCGTTGACAGACCATGATTAAAATGTTATAATAAGAAGATGTATTCTGATCTGTGAACTGAAGGAGCGTTTTTTATGGAATGGACAGGCTTGAATGAGCTGAGGGAGCTGTATTTAAGTTTTTTTGAAAGCAAAGGGCATCTGCGCGCGCCGAGCGCTTCGCTTGTGCCAAAGGGCGACGCCAGCCTTTTGCTGATCAATTCCGGCATGGCACCCATGAAAAAATTCTTTACGGGGGAAGCGACGCCTCCGTGCGTACGCATGACCACCTGCCAAAAGTGCATCCGCACGCCCGACATTGAAAGCGTGGGCATCACCGCGCGCCACGGCACCTATTTCGAGATGCTGGGCAATTTCTCTTTCGGAGAATATTTTAAGCGTGAAGCCATTGCCTGGGCATGGGAATTCTTTACGGATATGCTGAAAATGGATCCGGAAAAGCTTCATATTACTGTGTTTGAGCAAGATAATGAGGCATGGGATATTTGGACAAAGGAAGTTGGCGTTGCAGAAGATCATATGTCGCGCCTTGGTCGCAAAGACAACTTCTGGGAGCATGGCAAGGGTCCTTGCGGTCCTTGCAGCGAGATACACTACGACCGCGGCGAGCAATACGGCTGCGGCGCGCCCGATTGTGCTCCCGGCTGCGAGTGCGACCGCTTTATGGAAGTATGGAACCTTGTGTTTACGCAGTTCAACAGCGACGGCGCGGGCAATTATACCGAGCTGGACCGTAAAAATATCGATACGGGTATGGGGCTGGAGCGCCTTGCCTGCGTGATGCAGGGCGTGGATAACCTGTTTGAAGTTGACACAATGCAGAGCATTATGCGGCAAGTGATGCAGATTTCCGGCGTACAGTACCACGACGACAAGAAACATGATATTTCCCTGCGGGTTATTACCGACCACGCGCGCTCGTCGACGATGATGATCAGCGACGGCGTGCTGCCCGGCAACGAGGGCAGGGGCTATGTGCTGCGCCGCCTGCTGCGCCGCGCCGCGCGGCACGGGAAGCTGCTGGGCATCGAGCGGCCATTTCTTGCGGAAGTGGCGGAAACTGTAATCAAAGAGAACTGCGGGGCTTATCCGCAGCTGAGCGAAAAGCGGGACTTTATCCTCAAGGTGATCGCCAACGAAGAGGAGAGCTTCGACCGCACAATCGACGCGGGCATGCAGCAGCTGAGCAAAATGACAGCTGACTGCGCGGGCGAGCTGCCCGGCGCGGATGCTTTTAAGCTTAGCGATACCTATGGCTTTCCGATTGATTTAACGAAAGAAATCCTCGCCGAAAAAGGCATGACCGTCGACGAAGCGGGGTTCAAAGACTTGGCAGCCGAGCAGCGGGAGCGCTCCCGCGCGGCACGCAAAGAGGCGGGCGGCTGGGATTATGGGGATTATGCCAAAGCAGTACAGGGTATGATGTCCTCGTTTACCGAAGTATTCAAACCATCTTTTTCGACGGAACAAATTCCCAACGCAGTACAGGGTATGATGTCCTTGTTTGCCGAAGTATCAAAACAAACAAAAGCTTTTATAGGCTACGAACTGGACGAAGCAGAAGCAAAAGTGCTTGCCGTTGACGGCGATATTGTCGTGCTTGACCGTACGCCCTTCTATGCCGAAAGCGGCGGGCAGTGCGGCGACAGCGGCACGATTGGAGAGTATGAAGTTGTTAATACAACAAAGACACCGGAGGGCGTGTTTTTACACCACATGGCGGGGGGATTCGACCTTGCTGTCGGCGAGACCGTGACGGCGAAGGTCAGCGAGAACCGTGCGGAAATCCGCGCGAACCACACGGCGGCACATCTGCTGCAAGCGGCGCTGCGCAAGGTGCTGGGCAGCCACGTAGAACAAGCCGGGCAATCGGTGACGGCGCAGAGCCTTCGTTTTGACTTTACGCATTTTTCCGCGATGACAAAAGAAGAGCTTGAGCAAGTGGAACAGCTGGTGAACGAAGCCATCTGGGCGGCGGTCCCGGTGGAAACCGAAGAACTGCCCATTGAGGAAGCCAAGGCACGCGGCGCGATTGCGCTGTTCGGCGAAAAATATGGCGACACCGTGCGTATGGTGAGCGTGCCGGGGTATTCCACAGAGCTTTGCGGCGGCACACACGCGGCGAATACAGGCAACCTTGGCATGTTTCTTATCACGGGCGAAAGCAGCGTGGCTTCCGGTGTGCGGCGCATTGAGGCAGTCACGCGCGGCGGCGTGGCAGCGCAATATCAGCAGAGACAGGCAGCTGCGCAAGAACGTGCGGACTTGCTGCAAAAGCAGCTGAAGGAAGAAAAAAAGCATGTGATCGAAATGAAGCGGGCACTCGCGCGCCATGACGCAGCCGAGCTGATAAGCGAAGCGAAGCAGACAAACGGGCTATTATGCGTCATGGGTGAAATCGACTGCGACGCCGAGGGCTTGCGTGAAGCCGGCGATATTGTCAAGCAAAGAGACGACGCGGCGGTAGCATTGCTCGCCTGTAAAACGGATAAAGGGCTGCAATTTGTGGCAACGGCAACACCTGAGGCTATGAAAATGGGCATACACGCGGGCAAAATCGTTATGGCGGCGGCGGCAGCTGCGGGCGGCAAGGGCGGCGGCAAACCGGACAGCGCCATGGGCGGCGGCACGGATCAATCAAAGCTGGACGATGCGTTTGCTGCGGGCAACCGGATCATAAACAGCCTGCTTGGGCTTAATATGGAGGATATATGAGCTGTATCTTTTGCAAAATTGCGGCTGGAGAAATACCCGCCAACAAAGCCTATGAGGACGAGACTGTTCTTGCGTTTTATGATATCAGCCCGCAGGCGCCGGTACACATTTTAATTATACCGAAGGCGCATATCGCACAGGGCGCGGCGGAGATAACCGCGGAAAACAGCGCGGTGGTTGCAAAATGCTTTGAGGTTGCTGCGAAGCTTGCGAAAGAACTGGAGCTTACAAAGGGCTTCCGTATTGTGACCAACAACGGCTTTGCCGCAGGGCAGAGCGTTGCGCATCTGCATTTTCATCTGCTGGCAGGCAAAGATTTATCTTTGACAATGGGTTGATAGTATGCCCAGACCTTTTGCTGTTATCGGCTTTTCTGCGCTGCTGAGCCTGACATTTCTGTTTTTTCTGCCGGAATGGTTTGTGTACCCCGTGCTGGGTCTGGCGGCGGTCGGCTTTGTTGTCAGTCTGCTGCTGCACAAAAAAGGACAAAGCACTGCGGTTCCGGCTGCATTCGCTTCGATTGCGCTGGCGAGTCTTTTGCTGCTTGCGCAGCTGGCGGTGCGCTATTACCCCGTTTTGCAGGCGGCGGGCGAGGAGCTGGACATCCGCGCGCGCATTGTGAGCAATGCGGAGCAGAGGTACGGGCGGTATTATTATCAACTGCGGACAATCAGCGTCAACGGCGAGGCGAAGCAGCTAAAGCTCAGGCTTTCGTCGCCTTATGCGCTCGAAGCAGAACCCTATGATGAGGTGAGCTACAACGGCGCGATTTACCGTTTAGGGCAGGACGATCCGAATCTGACAACCGCATACAAAGCGAAGGGAGTTTATCTCGGCAGCTATGCGCAAAGCTATGGCGAGGACCGGTTTACTGTGACGTCCGGCGGGTTTCATATCATGAAACCGATACTGTTGGCACAACGCGCGATTGCCCGCAACCTTGATTATACTTATTCAGATGACGTGGCGGGCTTACTGCGCGGGATGCTGCTGGGCAACACGAACGGTTTAACCTGGGCGGCGCAACAGGATTTTTCACAGATTGGCGTCATTCATCTTTTCTCGGTCTCCGGTCTGCATATGACGCTGCTCGCATGGTCTTTCTTTCGGCTGCTCTGCGCGCTCAAATGTAAGCGCAAGCTTGCCGCGCCGCTTAGTATGGGCTTCATCCTCTTTTTTATGGCGCTGACGGGCTTCACGGCTTCGTGCGTGCGCGCGGGTGTGATGACGGCGATAATGCTGGCGGGCGAGCTATTTACCCGCCGCGCAGACACCTTAAACTCGCTTGGTTTTGCCGCGCTGGTATTGCTTTTGTTTTCTCCGCTTTCGGCGGGACAAGTCGGTCTTTCGCTTTCGTTCGCCGCAACGCTGGGTATAATATTGTTCAGCAAACGCTTTGCGTCACCTATGAAAAAGCGCTGTAAAGCGTTGCCGAAACTCCCGCGTAAGCTTTTATTAGCAGTAATCGAAAGCCTGAGTCTGACGGCTTCTGTGTTGGTGCTTACCGTGCCGATTCAGCTGCTGCGGATGACGAACGGAGTGTCTCTCATCGTTTTACCGGCGAATCTGCTTATAATTCCGTTCGCGAGCGTGGTGATGATTGTCGGCGGCGTATCCGCGATGCTGCCCGAAGCGCTGCGCAATGCCCTTGCTTTTTTGATCGAGCCTCTGGGGCAGCTGTTGTTAAAAGGCGCGCATCTCATGGCTGACCTGCCTGCGCCAGTACTGCGCGGCAACGCCGCCTCGCTGGCGATCCCGATTGCGGTTTGTGCGGCGATTGCGGCTGCGGCTCTGGTACGGCGCTATGCGGGGAAACCGGTGCCGCTGCGCTATACCGCAGGCACCATATCAGCGGTGATGCTGCTTGCGGGCTGGCTGCCGGGGTTAATTACAGGCAGGCAGACGCACATCACACAGCTGGAGACAGGCGCCGGAAAGTCTGTTCTGGTCAGCCGCGGGAGAAAGGCGGCGCTGCTGGGCTGCGGCGGAGACCAATTACCCGCCGGCGCAGCAAAACGGGCACTTTCCGAGATAGGCGCGAGGGAGCTGGAGCTGCTGCTTATTCCCGGCAGCGACGAGGGTGCGGCGGAGCTGCAGCGGGATATGCCGATACAAGTAATCCTGGAGGATGACGGCGTTACGCCCTTTGCGCTTTGGGACGGCACGGACGGGATATTCTATAAAAACGGTGATGATGCTGCCTGCTTGCTGCGTACGGAGCGCGAAGTGGTGCTGATACAATTTTCCGGCGAGATACCGAAGGAATGGCAGGAGGTGAAACGGCTTGGCTATGGCGGATGAGGCGTTGCTGCGGCGTCATATCGACGAAAATACGCTGGCGCGCTTGTATGTAGTCTGTGGCGGCGAAGCGTATCTAAAGCAGCACTATGCCATGCGGCTTTGTGCCGCTGCCGTGGATGAATCCAATCAGGACTTTAATTTTCATCGCTTTGAGGGGAAGGATTTGACCCTCGACGCCCTTGCGCAGGCGACGGAGGCGATGCCGCTGGGCGGCGAGCGCACCTGTGTACTGGTGCGGGATTTTCCGCTGGAAAGCATGAACGGCGACAGGGATTTTATTGCGTTTTTGCAGGAGCTGCCCGACTATATCGTGCTGATTTTTTGGATGGATACCGTAGAATTTCACCCTAAAAAATATAAGAGTATGGCAGAGGTGGTACATGCGGCGGGGCACGTCGCGCAGCTGGACGCGCCGGACAGCGGTCAAACGCTGCGCCTTGTGGCTGCGGGCGTAAAATCGCGCGGGTGTTCGATTGACCGAAGCACAGCGGAGTACTTTGTCGAGTGCGTGGGCGGTGACCTGAACCAGCTGCAAAACGAGCTGGAAAAGCTTTGCGCCTACGCGCGCGGCGCTGCAATCACGCGCAAGCATGTTGACGAAGTCTGCATTAAGTCGATAGACGCAAGGAGCTTTGATATGGTCAAGGCGGTGGCGGCGGGCAACGGTACGCTGGCGCTGCGCCTGCTGGACGATTTGTTCCTGCAAAAGGTTGCGCCGCAGATGCTGCTCGGTTCGCTGATCATGAATTATGTGGATATATACCGCGCATATACTGCATTGCAGGCGGGTAAAAGCGCCGAAGCGCCCGCAGGGTTTTTTGACTACAAGGGGAAGAATTTTCGCCTGCAAAACGCAGGCCGCATGGCAGCGAAGCTCAAGTTGCCGCAAATCAACCGTTGTATAGAGCTGCTGGCGCAGGCGGACCGACGCCTGAAAAATACGCGCATGGACGACCGCCTTATCATGGAGCAATGCATAATCGGGCTGTTGAGCGTAAAATCATAAGCATACTGTTAGTTAGGAATATAGCATGGGGGAGAAAATTCCACTGAAGCAGGCAATCCTCTGCGAGGGTAAATATGACGCGATCCGCCTGGCATCTTTGTTTGACGCCCTGATACTGCCGACCGACGGGTTCCGCATTTATCACGACGAAGAAAAACGCAGCCTGTTTCGCCGCCTGGCCGCACAACGCGGACTGGTAATTGCCACCGACAGTGATTATGCGGGCTTTCAAATACGCGCGCACCTGAAAGGCTTTTTGCCCGCCGAGCAGCTCTGGCACGTGTATATTCCCGACGTTGCGGGGAAGGAAAGACGCAAGGCAAGCCCCTCAAAAGAAGGAATGCTGGGCGTTGAGGGAATGGATACAAAGGCGCTGCTCGACGCATTTGAACGCGCGGGTGTGCTGCGCGGAAACAGCGCGCCGCCGCAAGACGAAATTACACGCACCGAGCTCTATCACGATGGGTTTTCCGGCACGGCAGGCAGCCGCGCGCGGTACCACGCGCTGCTGCGGGAGCTGAATTTACCGCAGCATTTAAGCGCGGCAGTGTTTTGTGCCTGCGTCAGCGGGGAAGAATATATTAGAGCGAAAGAAACATTGAAGGAGCTGCTATGATGCGAATCGGTCACGGGTATGACGTACACAGGCTGGTGCCGGAGCGGGCGCTGGTGCTGGGCGGCGTTCATGTTCCGTATGAGCTGGGACTGTTGGGGCATTCTGACGCGGATGTGCTCGCGCACGCGGTCGCCGATGCGTTTTTGGGAGCCGCCGCAATGGGCGATATAGGGCAGATGTTCCCGGACAATGACGCAGGTTATGCCGGCGCGGACAGCTTAGTGTTGCTGGGCAAGGTCGTTTTACGCATCAAAAAAGCGGGGTATGCTGTCGGAAACATCGACGCAACAATTCTTGCGCAGCAGCCGAAGCTGGCTCCATATATTGCCGAAATGCGCCAAAAGCTTGCGCAGGTCTGTGGGGTTTCAGTGCGTCAGGTCAGCGTAAAGGCCACAACGGAAGAAGGTCTCGGCTTCACCGGCGCAGGAGAGGGCATCGCCGCGCATGCGGTTGTTTTACTGGAAGGAGGGATGATATGAGCGAATTATGGACCGACGTCTCTGTTTTTTTTGAGCGCGCAGGCGGTGTTATAGCGAATTTTCATATTTCCGATCTGCTCGACATCCTCTTTGTTACACTGATTATCTACGGTCTCATACGTCTGCTGCGCGAGACGCGCGGCGTGCAGCTGCTTAAGGGTCTGTTCTGGATCGTTGTAGCGTGGGGCGTTGTGAATCTGCTGAAGATGAACGCCAGCATCTATATTTTCCGCCAGGGCTTCGATAATCTTGTCATCATTTTGGTGTTGCTGTTTCAACCGGAGGTGCGCGGTATGTTTGAACGCGTGGGTCGCAGCAACGTCACCAATCTTCATATATTCCCGCAGTCAGACAGAGTACAGCAGGAGCGGGAGGAGGCAGCCTCCGCGATCCGCCTGATTTGCGAAGCCTTCCGCCAATTCAGCGAAGAAGGCATCGGCGCGCTGGTTGTGTTTGAACGCGTGACGATGCTGGGCGAAATTGTCCATACGGGTACGGTCATCGACGCAAAAGTCAGCCGGGAGCTGATCAGCAATGTATTTTTTCCGAAGACGCCGCTGCACGACGGTGCCGCGATTATCCGCAAGGGGATGCTCAAGGCAGCCAGCTGTATTTTACCGTTATCGCAAAACCAGGACATTGACCCGACGCTGGGCACGCGCCATCGCGCCGCGCTTGGCATGAGCGAGCAGAGCGATGCGATGATTGCAGTGGTTTCGGAGGAGACCGGAGCGATCTCGCTGGCATATAAGGGCGTGCTGACACAGGGGATTTCCTCCGATGCGCTTGCGACCGCGCTGAACGAAGGGCTGCTCTCGCAGGAGCCTGTGACAAAGAAATATAAGCTGCGCAACTTGTTCACCTCACATAAGGAGGATGACCGATGAAAGAACAAAAGATAGCGACTGAAATCAATGAATCCGAAGCCGAAAAAGAAAAAAATAGTTTTTTGCAAAAGCTGCTGCGCGATCAACGGGTTGTAATTGCAATTTCGTTTGTGCTGGCGGTTCTGGTGTGGCTGGTGGTTGCTGTTATGAGCGGCGAGGAGCAGGAAGTAACGATTCAAAACGTACCCGTAAAATATGATTTTAAGGGCTCTGTTTCAGAACAGATGCAATATGTGCCATTTACGCCCGCCCTGCAATCTCCGCTCGAGGAGCTGACGGTGTCGGTCGTGGTTAAGTGCAAGCGCTACGAAAAGGTCACGGCGGATATGCTCAACGCTGTGCTGGTGACAGGTAACGAATACACCGCGGGCGAGTACAACATGGGCATACGCGTCAGTTTAAAAAGAGACAGCGACAAAAACCGCATATCCATAATCAGCTATTCGCCGATGAATACAAAGCTCTATTTCGACAGCGAAAAAACACGCGAGTTTGTGCTGACGCCTTCCTTTACGTATGAGTTGCAGGTAGAGGACGGATATCATGCGCAGGAGGTGATTCTGTCACAAAAGAGCGTAACGGTAAAGGGACCGGCGAAGCTTGTGAACGCCATCACAGAAGTGCGGGCAGAAATCCCGGTGAACCAGGCGTATAATAAAACGACGCTGTTTGAAGGCATAAAGCTAATTCCCGTAGATAGCAGCGGCGAGACCTCGGCTTATATTACCATTGAGGGCGACCCTGAAATCAACGCGACGCTGCCGATCTGGAAAAACGCGACCGTTATACCCATTATAGAGTTTAAAAATGTTCCGGATGCA
>JAVBSB010000158.1:0-5562 GCA_031547365.1 Oscillospiraceae bacterium
TCATAAAGGCTGCGGGAAATTCTTTAAACTTAGGGATTGATATTTGTCTACCAACGGTTTTTCATCCATCTATTCCGCCTTAATAGTGACGATAACGATTTCTTTCTTTTCCTCGTCAAGATCGGCTTTCAGCAAGTCGCCCGCTTTCGCGCTGTCGCGGATAATAGCTTCGGCCAGCGGATCTTCCAAATGGCGTTGTATCGAACGTTTTAACGGGCGTGCGCCAAACTGCGGGTCGTAACCTTGCTCGGCCATAAAATCCTTTGCCTTGTCTGATAACTCGAGCCTGAATCCCAGATCGGAAATGCGTTTGTACAAACTCTCCAGCTCTATGTCGATAATCTTGAATATCGCCTCCTTAGACAATGAGCTGAACATTATTATATCGTCTATACGGTTCAAGAACTCCGGGGCGAACGTGCGCCTCAAGGCTTTTTCAATTATGGTACGCGTATTCGCCTTTATAACGCCTTCGCGATTGGTTGCCGTGGCAAATCCCACACCCTGCCCGAAATCTTTTAAATCGCGGCTTCCTATATTGGATGTCATTATAATTATCGTATTCCTGAAGTCTATCTTGCGGCCCAAGCCGTCGGTCAATTGGCCTTCGTCAAGCAGTTGCAGCAAAATATGAAATACGTCGGGGTGCGCTTTTTCAATTTCGTCGAACAGCACCACGCAGTAGGGCTTGCGGCGGACCTGTTCGGTGAGCTGACCGCCCTCGTCGTAGCCTACATAACCCGGAGGGGACCCGACAAGGCGCGACACCGTGTGCTTTTCCATGTACTCCGACATGTCAAGCCGCACCATCGCGTTTTCGTTGCCGAACATCGCGGCCGCAAGGGCTTTACAAAGCTCTGTTTTACCTACGCCCGTAGGACCTAAGAATAAGAAGGAGCCCGTCGGGCGCTTCGGGTCTTTTAATCCCGCCCGCCCCCTGCGGATCGCCCGCGATACCGCCGTAACGGCTTCGTCCTGCCCGACAATGCGGCGGTGCAGCTCCTCCTCCATGTGCAGCAGGCGCTGGCTTTCCTCCTGCGTAAGCTGTGTGGCCGGAATGCCCGTCCACTGCGAGACAATCAGCGCAATTTCTTCCGCTGTCACCTCGCCCGCCTGGTCGCCGCTTTGCTCCTGCCAGGCGGCTTTTCTTGTTTCAAGCTCCTGGTTAAGCTTACGTTCTTCGTCGCGCAGCTGTGCCGCGCGGGTATAATCCTCCGCCTGCACTGCCGCGGTCTTTTCGTCCTCAATTTCACGCAGGCGGTCTTCGACTTCCTTCACCTCTGCCGGCGCGGTAAAGGCGCGCAGGCGCACGCGTGAGGCGGCTTCGTCCACAAGATCAATGGCCTTGTCGGGCAAAAAGCGGTCACCAATATAGCGCGCGCTCAGCTTTACGCTTGCCTTTATGGCTTCGTCTGTGATGCGAATTTTATGGTGCGCTTCGTATTTGTCGCGCAGACCGTACAGAATTTCGAGCGTCTCGGCTTCGCTTGGCTCATCCACCATAACCGGCTGAAACCTGCGGGCAAGCGCCGCGTCTTTTTCAATGTGCTTGCGGTATTCGTCAAGTGTCGTAGCGCCTATCACCTGCATTTCGCCCCTTGCGAGCGAGGGCTTAAGGATATTGGCGGCGTCCGTTGCGCCCTCCGCTGCGCCGGCACCGACAATCGTATGCAGCTCGTCGATGAAAAGGATTACATTCTTCGCCTTTTGCACCTCGTCCAGCGCAGTCTTAATCCGCTCCTCAAAGTCGCCGCGGTACTTCGTACCTGCTACCATGCCGGTCAGGTCAACGCTGAACACGCGCTTGCCGCGCAGTAGCTCCGGCACCTCGCCTGAAGTGATGCGCAGCGCCAGCCCCTCCGCAACGGCGGTTTTGCCCACACCCGGCTCGCCAATGAGCACCGGGTTGTTCTTCGTGCGGCGGCAAAGAATCTGCATCACCCGCGCAATCTCAACGTCCCGACCTATAACGGGGTCGATCTGCTGGTTTTGCGCAAGTCTGGTCAGGTCGCGCCCAAACTGGTCGAGCGTCGGGGTCGCGGTTTCGCCGTTCTCCATCGCGCCGGTGTCGTCCGGCTTTCCGCCCTTCATCGCGCGGTGAATGTCGCTGACCAGCTCTTGTACAGAGACGTTTTGCTGAACGAGCAGCGCAACGGCGGCACTGCCGCGCTCCTGCACAAGCGCAAGAAGCAAATGCTCCGTGCCGACAATCGAGCCGCCTGAGCGCGCAATCGCGACAGCTTCTTCCAATACATGCTTCGTGCGCGGCGTAAAGTCCGCGTTGGAAAGCACCGTCGGTGCCCCCGCCATATAATTTGCCTTAATGGCGTCTTCTATCTTGCGGGCGCTGACTTTACGCGCAGCAAGCACAGCGTGCGCTACGCCGTCATTTTGCTGCAGCAGACCGATCAACAAGTGCTCGCTGCCGATGAAGGTATGGCCGAGCGCCTCGGCGCATTCTATGGCTTTGTTCATAACCTCGTTGGCTTTTTCAGTAAAGCCGCGGAATCTGTAGTTGGACATATCAATCACTCTCCTTTTTGAATTGAGAATTGAAAACGCAGAAAATGAAAGAGGGGGGTAGGGCGCGACGCCAAGTGGCTGCTGTGCAGGCACTGGCGCGCCGCAAATTTCACTCTCACCTACATTCTGCATTTTCATTTCTCATTTGCAATCGCTTCCCGTATCAGTTCAGCCCTTGCGCGGTCACGCTGCTCGGCGTTGCTGACATGCTTTGTCAGGCACAGTGTCGCAGGTTGAATCCCCGTCATTAGCGCGTTAAGCGTTGCAAGCGTAACCGGCAGGATGCCCTGTGCGGCGCCCATGCGTGCCAGCGAAAGCAAGTGCATCGCTTCCTCGCTGTCAAGGCTGCGCGCAAAGCGCAGCAATCCGTATGCGCGCCAGACTTTGTTCTCCCACTCAAAGCGCTGTATCAGCTCCGCCTGGGAGCGGCGCTCCTGCTCAGCAATTTGCAGGGTAATGGCGTGCAGGTTATCCAGCGCCTGCCGTTCAGAAATCCCCAGCGTGACCTGGTTGCTCAGCTGGAACAGCGCGCCCTCCGCTTCGCTGCCTTCGCCGAACGCGCCGCGTATCGTAAGACCGAGCTTGCCTATGCTTTCACCCAGACGTCCAACGCGCCCCAGCGCCGCAAGCGCAGGCAGGTGCAGCAGCACCGACGCGCGCATGGCAGTGCCAAGATTCGTAGGGCATTGCGTAAGATAGCCTAAACGGGGGTCAAAAGCAAATTTAAGCTTCGCGCTCAGCGCTGTATCAATTTCGTCAACAAGCGCATAGGCTTCGTCCAGCGCCAGCCCCGGCGCATAGGCCTGCAGGCGCAGATGATCCTCCTCACAGAGCATGATGCTTACGCGCTCGTCGCTGCGCAGCAGCAGCGCTGAGCCGGGTACCTGCGCAGCCAATTCCGGGCTGATGAGTCGTCGTTCCGCCATTGAGACCGCTTCAAGCTGCGGAACCTCGGACATATCAATCCATTGCATATCCGCAAAATCAGCCGCGGCGCGAACTTTATCCGCAACCGCCTGTTTCCCCTGTGTGTCGAGCCTCGCGCTAAAGGGCATATCCGCCAGGTTACGCGCCAGGCGCACCCGCGTGCTCAGCACAACGTCGCCCTGTTCGCCCGTTTGGGCATACCACTTTTCGCCCGTGTTAAGCATTGTCCTCGCCCCCTTCTTCTATGCCGCGGATTTCGTCGCGCAGCCGGGCAGCCCGCTCATAGTCCTCCGCCTGCACCGCCGCGGCGATTTCGCTGCGCAGCCGGTTGATTTCCTGCTCCTTTTCCCTGCGCCGCGCCGCAACAGGGTCAGCCTCCGGTGCCTTGCCCGTGTGCTCCAGCGCGCCGTGGATGCGCTGGAGCGTCGGCTGCAGCTGCTCATAAAACGTCTCATAACAACGCGCGCAGCCCACGCGGCTGCTTTGTATGATCTCATTTAAAGAGCTGCCGCAAAATTCGCAGCGGACCGGCGAGGGCAGGCTCTGCGTCATGCCGCTCAGGCTGCTGCCGAGGAATCCGCTGAACAGGTCGCCAAGCCCAAAGCCAAAGCCCGGCATGGCAAACGCGTTGTTCAGCCCGGTGTCCTGCGCGCATTGCGTACAAAGGTGAAATTCCTCTGCTTCCCCGTTCACTACGCGCTTAATGTGTGTAGTCGCCTCTCTCTGCCTGCATTGTTCGCATAACATAATCTCATCACTCCTTACTTACTTTATGAGTCACTGTGGGCTCGCATACTTTATCTTTTATGAAAAATTGGCGTAGCTTAACAGCATTTGCTTAAAGATAGACGCGCGCAGGGCGTCGCCTGTCGTATCCGGCTGGCGGCGCAGGGCGGCGTTGGCGGCCGCGGCCAGCATCAGCTGCGCTGCCTGCTCACTGATAAAGTCTTGGCTGTAAAGGTTCGCGATATGCGCGCGCAGCGTAGATTCATCCAGGCGCGTGCCGATGGAATTAATCAGCGCAAGAAACACCGTGCCGCTGTCCGTCTTGACCCGGCGTATGCGGATATAGCCGCCGCCGCCGCGCCTGCTTTCAACGATATACCCCTGCTCGGGCGAAAATCGCGAGGCAATCACATAGTTGATCTGGCTGGGTACACAGCCCAGGCTTTGCGCGAGCAGGTTGCGCTGAATTTCCGCGTCGCCTGTCTCCTCAAGCATTGTAAGGATCAACTGCGCAATGTCGCTGCTTATGTTACTCAACTTATAACCTCCTTTTGACTTTGACTATCTTTGACTTTATCTTAGCACAGCATATTGTAATTGTCAAGCGGGTTCACTTCGTTTTTACAATTATTTCATATTTTTTTTGCGCCGGTTGACTTCCCTCCGTTTTTGTGCTATTGTTATACTGTTAAAAATGTATAAGGAGGATAGTATGGCAGTCGGTTGGATTGATGTAAATGACTTTTCATTTTACAGTTTTTTACTTATGGAGCGCTTTCAACTGCGCATAATGTGCGAGGGTCACAGCAAGGATAAAAAGTGGAAAAAAAATATGGGGGTTGCGCTGAGCTGCAAGCCGTCGGTCGGGTGGTACATTAAGCATAAATGTCCCGAATGCGCCGATCTGATCGACGAAATTGCCGAAGCGGCGCCGAAGCGCGCCAGCGACAAAAAAGCGCGAAAGGCCGAGCTTTATCTGCTTTCCGAGGTGGAGGACTGGGTCACCTATACGCAGCCGGAGTGCATGGAAGCAAGCTGTGATTTTATTTACGCCTGGGCGCCCGAGCGTCTGTACGAAATGGTCGAATTCCATGATAAAGTCGTGCTGGATGTCGGCAGCGGCTCCGGCAGGCTGGCTTTTGCGGCTGCCGCGCGCGCGCGCGAAGTCTATGCCAGCGAGCCCGTAGATACCCTGCGGGAATACCTGCGTGAAAAAATCGCGCGCGAAGAAATTAAAAATGTGCGCGTAGTGGACGGTATGGCGCATGCCCTGCCCTATCCGGACAACACCTTCGATATCGTTATGTCCGGCCATGTCGTGGGTGACGACTACGACGCCGAGCTGGCGGAGCTGACGCGCGTAACAAAGCCCGGCGGGTGGATTTT
>JAVBSB010000126.1:0-4123 GCA_031547365.1 Oscillospiraceae bacterium
AGCTTTCGCCCGTGGTGCCGCAGATGACGATGGCATCTGTGCCGCGCGCAATCTGCTCCTCAATCAGTTCGGCTAGCTTGTCATAATGCACCGAGCCATCGGGGTGAAAGGGCGTAACAATGGCGACGCCCGCGCCGGTAAAAACAATATTCTTCATTGGAATTAACTCCTTACATATTATAAATGTTAAATATAGTCTTGTGCGCACAACAGCTCCGCTGTGAGCACCGAGCCTCCTGCCGCGCCGAGCAGCGTATTGTGCGAAAGGCAGACGAATTTATAGTCGTACTGGCTGTCTTCGCGCAAGCGACCAATGGAGACTGCCATGCCGTGCTCCAGGTCGCGGCAGAGCTTGGTCTGGGGCATGTTGTCCTCAGGGAAATAATTCAAAAAATGCTTGGGCGCACTGGGTAAATTAAGCTTTTGTGCCGCGCCCTCAAAGTTTTTCCAGGTTTTGAGGATGGACTCAATTGAAAGCTTTTTGCCCGGCGCAAAGCGCACAAATACGGCGGAAAGGTGACCGTCGCTCACCGGAACACGCAGACATTGCGCGGTAAAGCGCGGCAGCTCGGCGTTTTTGATCACGCCGTTTTCAACAGCCCCATAAATTTTCAGCGGCTCCTTTTCGGATTTTTCGTCCTCGCCGCCGATGTAGGGGATCACATTATCCACCATTTCGGGCCAGGTATCGAAGGTTTTGCCTGCGCCGGAAATCGCCTGATAGGTACACACCAGTACGTCCTGTACGTCGGGCAAGGGGAACAAGGCGGGAACATAGTTTTGCAGAGAGCAGTTGGATTTTACGGTAACAAAGCCCCGCTTTGTCCCCAGGCGTTTTCGCTGGGCGGGGATGACTTCGGCGTGTTTGGCGTTGAGCTCCGGCACGATCATCGGCACGTCAGCCGTGCCGCGATGTGCGCTGTTGGACGATACCACCGGACACTCCGCCCTGGCGTAAGCGTCTTCCAGCGCGCGAATCTCGTCCTTGGGCATATCCACCGCGCAAAAGACAAAGTCTACCTGTGACGCTACGGCCTGTAAATCGGCGGTTGCGTCATAGACAATAAGGCTTTTTAAGCTTTCCGGGCAGGGGGAATCCAGGAGCCAACGGGTTTCCATTAACGCCCCGTATGTTTTTCCGGCAGAACGGGTGCTGGCAGCCAGCGCCGTGACTTTAAACCACGGATGCTCCGCCAATAACAGCGCAAAGCGCTGCCCCACCATGCCTGTTGCTCCAATAATACCGACCCGGTAGCTTTTCATGTTAATTCTCCTTCTAAAATACTTGCTTTCTTGCGCGGATTCAACTATAATAATTGTACTCATTATATCATAGCACATGCGAAAGCGTTCGTCAATTTATTTTTTGTGAGAAAGGCATGCATGAAAACCTCCGATTTTTATTACAATTTACCGCAGGAGCTGATTGCCCAGCGCCCCGCCGCGCCCCGCGACAGCTCCCGTATGATGGTGCTGCGGCGCAGTGATAACACCATTACACACGATATTTTTCGCAATGTCGGGGCGTACCTGCGCCCCGGCGATTGCCTGATCCTCAACGACACAAAGGTGCTGCCCGCAAGGCTTTACGGAATCAAGGAAGGAACAGGCGCGCGGGTGGAGTTTTTGCTCCTGACTCAAAAAAGCAGTTCATGCTGGGAATGCCTGGCGGGACCGGGAAAAAAAGCAAAGTCCGGCGACAACTTCCTCTTTGGCGAGGGCTTGCTGCGCGGCGAAGTGATTGAAACCCTGCCAAATGGCAACCGCACGGTGGAATTTAAGCAGGAGGGCGATTTTTTTTCCGTGCTCGACCGAATCGGCGAAATGCCTTTACCACATTATATTACAGAAACGCTGGATGATGCAAGCCGTTACAACACAGTATATGCGCGTGAGAACGGATCGGCTGCCGCACCGACGGCGGGGCTGCACTTTACGCCCGCGCTGCTGGAGCAGCTGAAAGGGCAGGGAATAGGCGTAGGTGCTGTCACGCTGCATGTGGGGCTGGGTACCTTTCGCCCCGTGAAGTCGGAAACCGTTGAGCAGCACGAAATGCATGCCGAGCACTATCATGTTCCGGCGGAGACAGCCGCGCTGATCAACGAAACAAAAGCCCGCGGCGGGCGGGTGATCAGCGTGGGGACAACCAGCTGCCGTACGCTGGAAAGCGTGATGCAGACCAACGGCGCGATGGTTCCCTGCGAGGGCTGGACGGATATTGTCCTCTATCCCGGACGGGAATTGCGATGTATTGACGGGCTGTTGACGAATTTTCACCTGCCCGAAAGCACGCTGATCATGCTTGTGAGCGCGTTCTATGGCCGCGAAAAAACCCTTGCCGCTTATGATACCGCCGTGCGCGAGAAGTATCGCTTTTATTCCTTTGGGGATTGTATGCTGATTCTGTGATAAATAAGAAATGAGAATGCGGAATGCAGAACTGGATCTTTTTTGACTTAGGATCGACGTTGTTGGATGAAAGCGAGCGCGTAGAAGAGCGCATCGCCGCGACGGCGCAACGCAACGGACCAGAACTCGGTTCTTTTTACACAATGCTGCAAAGTGCCGCGCAAACGCATCCTTATGTACTCAAAATGGACTTGCCGAACGGTGCGGTATGGGTGCAATGGCCTAAGCGGCTGGATCCTCTTTATCCCGATGCGCTGGAACTGTTGCGGGTGCTGCGGGGACAATATCGCCTTGGCGTCATCGCTAACCATGCAGTGGACACCGCGCAGCGGCTCGGCATTGCATCATATTTTGATGTGATCGTCACTTCAGAAGAGTTGGCCATCGCCAAGCCTGATCCGCACATATTTCAGCAGGCCCTTGCCTGCGCAAATTGTGCGCCGGAAGAGGCGATTATGGTGGGCGATCGGCTGGACAACGACATTGCCCCGGCAAAGCGGCTGGGAATGAAAACGATTTGGATTCGGCAGGGCTGGGGCGGCGTGCCGGAACCGCAGTCCGATGAAGAAACGCCGGACCGGCAAGTCAATGATTTGAAAGAATTGAGAGCGCTGTTATGTTCCGATTGATGAAACAAGAGGTTTCCGCCCGCCGGGGCGAATTCATTACGCACCACGGCACAGTGCAGACCCCTGCCTTTATGAACGTCGCCACCGGCGGCGCGATCAAGGGCGGGGTTTCGGCGCTGGATATGCGCGATCTGCTGCGCACGCAGGTGATGCTCTGCAACACCTATCACCTTCATGTGCGCCCGGGCGACGAGCTTGTGCGCGACATGGGCGGTCTGCAACAATTTACGGGCTGGCCGGGGGTCATTCTTACCGACAGTGGCGGGTTTCAGGTGTTTAGCCTGGCGAAGCTTCGCAACATCAAAGAAGAGGGCGTCACTTTCGCTTCGCACATCAGCGGGGCTAAGATTTTTATGGGACCGGAAGAGAGCATGCGCATTCAGGCGAATTTGGGCAGCACGATTGCCATGGCGTTCGACGAATGCGTGGAGAACCCCGCCGAATATGACTACACCAAGGCCGCCTGCGAGCGCACCTACCGCTGGCTCGTACGTTGTCAAAACGAACAGGTTCGCATTCGGACACAGCGAAGCGACTGCTCGCCGCAGGCGCAGGCGCTGTTTGGGATTAATCAGGGCTGTACCTATGAGGACCTGCGCGTTGCGCATATGCGGCAGATACGCGAGCTGGACTTGGACGGCTATGCCATCGGCGGGCTGGCTGTGGGTGAGCCGAAGGAAGAGATGTACAGGGTCATTGCGGCGGTGGAACCCGAAATGCCGAAGGACAAGCCGCGCTATTTGATGGGCGTTGGTACGCCGGGGAATATACTCGAGGCGGTACGTCTGGGCGTAGACCTGTTTGACTGCGTGATGCCCAGCCGCAACGCCCGCCACGGGCACCTGAATACCCGGCAGGGGATCATTAATTTAAACAACGCGAAATATGCCCGCGACGACAGCCCCGCTGACCCTGCCTGCGATTGCCCAACCTGCCGCAGCCACAGCCGTGCTTACCTGCGGCATCTGCTCAAAGCGGACGAAACGCTCGGTCTGCGGCTATGCGTAATGCACAACCTGTATTTTTATAATACGCTCATGGAGCGCATACGCGAAGCGCTGGATGAAGGTACGTTTATGCAGTTT
>JAVBSB010000068.1:0-3702 GCA_031547365.1 Oscillospiraceae bacterium
AGCGTTTTTTCGTGTTATTATGGATTTGGTTAATTTTTTATTTTTTGAAAAGCCTTGATACACTTGCGTTTTGTGTGTGTGTCATATTATATGGTCCTCTTTCGCGCCCTACGGCTACCTAAAAGATCCAAAGAACAAGAATCATCTGGTTGTAGATGAGGATATTGTCGCTATTACGAAGGATATACTGCGCTGGGTTGTCAGCGATGGCATGAGCTTGGCTGGTGCCGCAAAGCGCTTAAACGAACTGGGCATCCCAAACCCCACAGCGTATAAACGCAGCTTAGGCTGGCAATATCATAATCCACACGCCAAAAGCAACGATGGACTATGGACGGGCAGCACAGTACGCAACATTCTGCTGGATCAGGTGAACCTTGGACACATGGTGCAGGGAAAACAGCGTGTGGTAAGCTACAAGGTGCATGATAGAGTTGCCATGCCGGAGGACAAATGGTTTATCAAGCACAACACCCATGAGCCGACGTTTTCACAGGAAGAATATGATGCGTTGGCGCGGATTTTACAGCGCGACACACGCACACCCAACGGCGCGAGAGAAGTGCATTTATTCTCTGGCTTCCTACGTTGCCGCGACTGCAACAAGGCGCTGCAACGAGCCAACGCGAAAGGCCATGCCTATTATTGCTGTCGCACCTATCGCGAAAAATCCAAAACAAAATGCACGAAGCATTCCATACGGGACGATGTTCTTGAAGCTGCGGTGCTGGCTGCCGTGCAAGCACAAATTTCTCTACTCGATTCGGTGGCTGACATTGTAGACGAACTGGACCGATCTACCGCCACAGAGATGCAGACAAAGCGCATAGAAAAGTTGCTGCGAGAAAAGCAAAAGGAGCTGGAACGGGCGCAGCTGCTGGTCACAGGGCTTTACGTAGACTGGAAGTCCGGCGAAATCTCGCAAGAGGATTACCGGTTTATGAAATCAAAATTTGATGCTGATACTGTAAGGATTACCGAAGCCATCGCCAATTTGGAGCAAGCGCTGCGGCACCTGAATCAGGAAGTGACAAGCGAAAACGTGGTATTCGCCCAGTTGCTGAAGCACAAAAATGTTCAGCAGCTTGACCGTGCTCTTCTGGTGAAATTGGTAGATACCGTCTATGTGCATGAAAACAAAGAAATCACGATTGTCTTTCATTTTGCGGATGAGCTCAAAAAAGCCCCTCCGGAGAGGGGCGTAATTAAATCGTTGCTTCCATTGTGATCATCTGTGGGTAAAAGCCATTTTCAACGTAAAAATGCTGCGCTCCAAGGTTATCCGGCAATACACCCAGCCGCAGCCTTGTTGCGCCGCGTTCCTGTGCCCAAATTTTTATGGATTCCATTAACCGACCACCGATGCCTTGGTTTCGCCAATCTTCGCGCACAACAAAATCCATAATGTATGTGTAGCGAAAGGGAATTAACACAGGAACATCGGGAGTATCCTTTATGGAAATTGATGCGAAAGCAATAACCTGTCCATTTTGTTCAACCAGCAAAAAGTCAGAATTTTCTCCGTTGATTATCTCTAATAAATATTCTTCAGAACGTTTAGCAGGACGAAAATGTTCAGGCTGTGATGTTATAGCATGGGTATCAAGTTGAGTGAAAAGCGCTTGTACAGGTTCGATGTCCTGTTTGGTCGCCTCTCGAATTTTCATTTCAACCCTCATTTTCCTGCTTTAGAAGCTCTATTTTTTCTCCTGCAAGTATGCGGTTCACGGTTTTCATCGCGCACATTTTTCCGCACATGCTGCAGGTGTGCTGTTCGCTTGGCGGTAAGCTATCGTGGTATTCGCGCGCGCGCGCGGGATCAATTGCATGTGAAAACATGCTTTCCCAGTCCACCTTTTGGCGCGCATCGCTCATTTGATTGTCAATTTCGCGCGCGCCGGGCAGCCCTTTTGCGATATCAGCAGCATGCGCGGCAATTTTTGTGGCGACAATACCCTCGCGCACATCCTCTAAATCCGGCAGCCGCAAATGCTCTGCCGGGGTGACATAACAGAGAAAATCCGCGCCGCTCATTGCTGCAACCGCCCCGCCGATTGCTGCTGTGATATGGTCATATCCGGGGGCGATGTCGGTCACCAGCGGTCCGAGAACGTAAAAGGGAGCGTTATGGCACAAGCGTTTTTCGAGCAACACGTTTGCGGCGATTTCATTCAGCGCCATATGACCCGGTCCTTCGATCATAACCTGCACATCCTGCTCCCATGCGCGTTGCGTCAGATAACCCAGCTCAATCAGCTCCTGCACCTGCGCGGCGTCGGTGGAGTCATTGCCGCAGCCGGGCCGCATTGCGTCGCCAAGCGATATCGTTACGTCGTGCTCGCGCAAAATTTCGAGTACATCGTCGTAATATTGATAAAACGGGTTTTCGTTTCCGGTCATTTCCATCCATGCGAACAGCAACGATCCGCCGCGCGAAACAATATTCGTCAGCCGCGGCGCGCGTTTGAAGGCTTCAATCGTACGGCGGTTGATGCCGGCATGGATCGTCACGAAATCCACGCCTTCCCGCGCGTGCGCCTCGACTACACGCAAAAAATCCTGCGCCGTAATGTCTAACAAGTCCTTGTCAAGATACCCCACAGCGTCGTACATCGGGACCGTGCCGATCATAGCGGAGGACATGGCAATCAATTCCCGGCGAAATTCTGCTGTCTTTCCGCAGTTCGACAGATCCATAATGGAATCTGTACCCATTTTCAACGCAAGCCGGACCTTGCTCAGCTCACGCTCATAGTCGCGGCTGTCGCCCGATATACCAAGATTTACGTTAATTTTTGTGCGCAATCCCGCGCCGACGCCTTGCGGCACAAGGCTTTTATGGTGTTTGTTCGCCGGTATCGCAACCTCGCCGACGGCAACTTTCGCGCGCAGCCACTCAGCATCTATACGTTCGGCTTGTGCAATCTGTCGCATTTGTTCCGTGATTATACCCGCCTTGGCGGCTTGCATCTGGGTTAAAAAGTTCATGTTTCCCCCTGTTGTAAAATGAAATTCGCCCGGTCTCGCAGCCCGCGCGCAGAAAATTCGATATTTGCCTGCCCGAAAATGCCCGCAGCCACAGCAACGCCGGCAATGCCGCAGCCCTTTAGCTGCGTAATATTCTCCGTTGTGATCCCGCCAATGGCAACAACGGGAAGACTCACAGCGCCGCAAATTTCCCGCAGCGCCTCTCGCGGCATGGGTAAGGCGTCGGTTTTTGTGCCGGTTGAAAACAGCGCCCCGCTGCCGAGATAATCTGCGCCCGCAGCTTCGGCGGCTAAGGCCTGTTCAACCGTGCGCGCAGTTGCGCCCAAGATTTTTTTAGGACCGAGCAGCTTGCGCGCGGTAAGCAAATCCCCGTCGCCTTGCCCAAGATGCGCGCCCGCAGCATTGACCGAAAGAGCAATATCCGCGCGGTCGTTGATGATTAGCGGTACCTTATAGGCGTCCGTAATGCGCTTGATTCGGCACGCAAGCGCATATAAATCCGCGTCCGGCAGTGATTTTTCGCGCAGCTGCAGCATAGTCACGCCGCCCCGCAGGGCTTGCTCCACCGCAAGCTCGAGCCGCGGAAGACCTGTCGGCGTGATGGCATACAGCGTAAGATCTACTTGCAGCATGGGTTCACCATATCATCCATGTCGTAACGCCCGGCAGGCTTGTCCAAAAGAAAACGTGATGCGGCAAGGCAACCTGCCGCAA
>JAVBSB010000112.1:0-8758 GCA_031547365.1 Oscillospiraceae bacterium
GATAAAATCATAGCTAAAGCCCCGCCGGTCCAACCGGTGGGGGTTCTATATAACCGGACCCCGCAGCGCGAAGCGATCCTGACCCCCGTATGCGCGACCGTCCTCGGTCGCCCGCACAATTCCACTCTCGCCTGCGTCCCAAAAGCGTTGCGTTCTTTATGCTCCGCACCACTCCCTCCGGCTCTGCGGAGCCACCTCCCTCACGAGGGAGGCAGGGGTTCTCACTAAAAATTTGCGGCAATAATCCCCCATGCTCCCTCACCTGCGCTCGGCGCAGGTGAGGGAGCATCGTTCCCCTGACCCCCGTAGGGGCGACCGTCCTCGGTCGCCCGTTACTCCAAAATCAACACAACCTTTTACTTTCTGTCCGCCGAACGCAATTCATGCGCCTCTACGCGCGCAAGCCAAGCAATGCCTGCGGGTACGCCTGCGCGTAAACAATATTCGTCCCAAACGTCGCCAAGCGGGAGCAGCTTGCATTCCTCCTGCACGGCAAGCAGGCGCGTAAATTTCCTCTCGTCCTGTAGCCGCGCCATCGCCTCGTGCGGTAAGAGCAGCGCGCCGAGTAGCGCCTTGCGCAGGCTGCGCAGACCGATGACCCAGGCAGCGACGCGGTTGATGCTTGCGTCAAAGTAATCCAGCGCGAGCAGCACCCGCTCCCATGCGCCGCAGCGCACAATTTCACGCGCAATCGCCTGCAATTCATCGTCAAGCACAGGCACGTGGTCACTGTCCCAGCGCACGCCGCGCGTCACATGCAAAGCGACTTTTTCGCTGAACAGCAGCATCGAAGATATCTTGTCGCTCACCAGCTCCGTAGGGTGAAAATGCCCGTTGTCCAGCAGGCAGACACAGCCGGTCTTCGCGGCATAATTCAAATAAAACTCATGCGAGCCGACGGTATAGCTTTCGAGTCCCAGACCGAACACCTTCGATTCCACTGTGTCAATCAGCACGGAAGCGTCGTATTTCTCCGCGAGGATCTCGTCGAGGGAGCGCTTCAGCCGCGCGCGCGGACCCATGCGGTCAGCGGGCGTGTCCTTCAGTCCGTCGGGAATCCATATGTTGTTGACGCAGGGCTGCCCCAATTCCCTGCCGAACCAGGCGCCGATGCGCCGCATGGCAACGCAGTGGTCAATCCAAAACTGCCGCACCCTTTCGTCGGGGTGCGAAAGCGTCATCCCGTCGTCCGCCATGGGGTGCGAAAACAGCGTCGGGTTGATGTCAACGCCCAGACCGCGCCGCTTTGCGTAGTCGAGCCAAGCCTGAAAATGCGTCGGCAGCAGCCGGTCCCGCGCAACCGGCGCGTCGGTAACGGCATAAATCGCATGCAGGTTGAGCTTGTGCTTCCCCGGGCAAAGTGAAAGCGCAACGTCCAGGTCGGCCATAAGCTCCTGTGCGCAGCGCGCCCGCCCGGGGTAGTTCCCCGTCGCAGCAATGCCGCCGCTTAAGCTGCCGCCGCCCTCAAACCCGCGCACGTCGTCGCCCTGCCAGCAATGCAGCGAAATCGGCAGTGACATAAGCTTTGCAATGGCTGCTTCCGTATCCAGCCCCAGTACGGCGTAGCGTTCCTTAGCGGATTCATAACGCGTCATTTATTGTACCTCAATTTCATTTTTAGTAATCACTCGGTAAGGCGCAGACGCCAAGTGTCTGCTGCGCAGGCTTTGGCGCGCCGTGCAAAAATATCTCTATATATATGGTTTTCTAAGCACGCAGACATAATGCCATTTCATCAGCCGTTTTTTAACAGCAGCCAGGCTGCGTAATAACAGCGCCGCTTCGCCAGCCAATAACCGCGCGGCGCAGTTTTAAAGCGGGGCGGACTGTGCTGAAGGGCAAAATGGGTGAGCTCGCTGCGCAGCACGGTCTTACACGCCGGGTACGGCGCATTGCGCAGCAGCGCGGGGAGCTCGTAAGCATAAAGGCTGTCGGCATAATTTTGATAGCCCTGTGCCAATAAAACGGGGTCGTCCCCGATTATTTTTTGCATAAACAGCAGCCTGGCGCGGTGCAGCTGTATCAGCGAAGTAAGGTCTGTATTGCCCCTGCTTTCCCGGGGCAGCGCGCAGGCGGCTTCGCGTATGCGGGCGGCTGCGCCGTAAACCGCCAGCACCAGCGCGGCGTCAACCTCCGCAGCCATATCCTCGGCGCAGCCTAAAACCTCCGCGGTGAGCAGACCGCGCCGGAAAATAATACGTGCCGGGGCAAAAAAAGACCGGTTCTGTTTCAGGTCGGCAGCAAGCTGCCGTAAGCTGCCGCCGCTAATCTCCCGTTCGGCTTCTCCCGCATATACAAGGTCAACCGGGGGCGTCCCCGCCGTATGCGCTGCACGCATCAGCTTGCTCAAATACGCCGGAGGAAGCGATGCTTCTTCCCTGAGAAAGCCGACAAATTCACCCTTGCTCGTCGCCGTCGCGGCAATCACCGCTTCGGCGGGCTTGCCCTGCTCCTGATACAGAACATGGATGCGGTCGTCCTGCGCGGCGAGGGCGTCGCAAGCTGTGGCGCATTCTCCGGTCGGCGCGGCGTTAACAAGAATAAGCTCCCAGTCGGCGCGGGTCTGCGCGCGGAGCGAAGTAGCCGCGCGCCGCAGCGCTTCGGTGTCGTTCACAGGCAAAATAAGCGATACGCTGCAGCCTGCCGCGCAAAGCGCGGCGTCTATTTTTTTCGGGGTAAAATGCAGCGCGTCCGCTGAAACACATTCAAAGCTAATGCCCTCCGCTTTTCCTTTAAAAGCCCAGGATATCGCCGAGCCGTGCAAATGACCGTAATAACAGCAGCGCACGCCTTCGTCCGTAAGAACCCCGAGAATTTCCCCGCAGCGCCGGTTGCTTGTAATCGGCGGATAATGCAAAAACACACAGAGCTTAGCGCTCAGCTTTTTGCCTGCGCAGATGGAAGCGCGCAGCCTGCCCGCCTCGCGCGCAAGCACCTTCCGGTCTTCCGCTTCTTCGCAGTCGAAGAACCAGCCGCGGCTGCCGCAAAGCGCAATCCCCTCTGCCAGTACAGCATTGTTATATAGCATCACAAGGCTGTCCAGCCCGTGGCTGCGCCAAAAGGCTTCGACTTTTGTGCGGGTGTTCCACCAATAGTCGTGGTTACCTTTCATAATTACCTTTGTGCCGGGGAGGGCGTGTAAAAATTGAAAGTCGGGCAGCGCCTGTTCCAGCGTCATGGCCCAGGAAATATCGCCCGGCAAAACAACCGTGTCGCCTGCGCGCACGTTGCGGCGCCAATTCTCCTCTATGCGGCGTGCATGGTTGCCCCAGCCGGTGAACACGTCCATCGGCTTCGCGCTGCCAAAGGAAAGATGCGGGTCGCCCAGTACAAAAATCGCCATGATACATCCTTATATAACAGAGATAAGCTCTTTTCCGGTCTTCGTCAGGTTTTCGTAGCCTGCTTCGGTGACAAGCGCCATGTCTTCGATGCGTACCCCGCACTCGCCGGGCAGATAAATTCCCGGCTCAACCGTTATCACCATGCCTGCGGCAAGCACAACGTCGGATTTTTTATACAGCGTCGGGGCTTCGTGGACTTCTAAGCCTACGCCGTGTCCCGTGCTGTGGCGGAAGTACTCGCCGTAGCCCGCGGCTTCAATCACTTCCCGCGCGGCGCGGTCGATTTCCCTGCAGGGGACGCCCGGCGCAATCTTATCCAGCGCCGCCTGCTGTGCCTTCCGCACAGTATAATAGACCTCCCGCTGTTTATCGGTGCTTTCGCCGACAGCCACTGTGCGGGTCATGTCGCTGTGATAACCGTTATATACCGCGCCAAAGTCCAGCGTCAGTAAATCCCCCTGTTGTACGGGGCGCTCGCCCGGTACGCCGTGGGGCAAGGAGCCGTTTTCGCCCGCAACGGCGATGGTCTCGAACGACAGCGCCTGCGCGCCGCCGCGCAGCATAAGATAATCCAGCTCCAGCGCGATTTCGCGCTCCGTCATGCCTACTTTTATATGCTGCAAAATATGCGCAAAGGCGGCTTCCGCAATGCCCTGCGCCTTGCGGATACAGGCTGCCTCGTCTGCGGATTTAATGCGCCGCAGCTCGCGCAGCGTCGTGTCCGGTAAAGCATTGCGGCGGTTGACATGCACGCCGCGCAAGCCCTTTTTTAAGCGCGCAAAATCATTGAGCGTGGTGCTTTCGGTTTCTACAAAAAGGCGCGAAATGTGGTTCGCTTTGCACAGCGCTTTCAATTGCGCAAAAGGGTCGGTCGCTTCCGCAACAGGCAGGGCCGTAACAACCGCCTGCGCGGCTTCAATATAGCGGCTGTCCGTAAGGAATACAGACACGCCGCGCGACAGAAATATATAGCCGTCCGAGCTTGCAAAGCCCGTTAAATAGCGCCGGTTCACCTCAGAGCTGATGAGCGCGGCGGCGCGGCGCGGCAGCTTGCTTTTAATTACAGTCAATGGATTTGCCATACTATCCTCCATAGAACACATCCCTGGTCCCTAAGCAACTGCTGATTTATTCTTTGTAGGGGCGACCGTCCTCGGTCGCCCGCAAATCCCACTCTCACCCGCGTCCAAAAAGCGTTGCGTTATTTGCGCTCCGCACCACTCCTTCCGGCTCTGCGGAGCCGCCTCCCTCACGAGGGAGGCGGAGGCTCTCACTAAAAGGTTGCGGCTATAATCCCAAGGCTCCCTCGTGAGGGAGCTCCTGCGCTCGGCGCAGGTGAGGGAGCATGCGGAGCATCGTTCCCATGTAGGGCGCGACGACCTCGGCGCGCCATAATACATCCCTCACCCGCGTCCATCGCGGTGACTGAGGGCGCATGCGGAGCACCGTTCCCATGACCCCATGATTCCTAACTGAGAAAGTATACGCAATGACCCTTCCTGAATGTATCGCCCAAAAAAAGCATAAAAGGCAGGCAGCACGAATGCTTCCTACCCCCTATCCCCAGCTTTTTTCCTCACACGGCCCGGGTCACATTTCCGGAGCGCAGGCAGCGCGTGCAGGCGTGAACGCGCTTCGGCGATCCGTTCACAATGGCTTTCACTCGTTTGACATTGGGCTTCCAGGTCCGGTTGGAGCGGCGATGCGAGTGGGAAACTTGAATGCCAAAAGCGACTTCTTTGCCGCAAAAATCACATTTTGCCATGCTTGGCACCTCCTTTGATCATGATACCTCAGAATACAACGAAAAGATTATATCACACCGTTCCATAAAATGCAAGCATTATTTTTGCGCCATAAGGTTATTTGCTGTAAAAAATCTTGCGCTATTGTCCCAGAAAAATTTGTCCAGCAGCCCTTCCGTAAACCCAAGCCCCATTAATTCGTCGCGCAGCCCGCTCATCCTGTCCAGCCTTGACAGCGCCGGGTGTATATCGCAGCCGTCAAAGTCGCTGCCCAGCGCGATACAGTCTTCGCCCCCGAGGGAGAGCATGTGCGAAAGATGGCGGGCAACCTGCGCCGCCGAGCCTTCTCCGCCGAGAAATTTATTATATAAATTGATTCCGACCAGTCCGCCGCTCTTAAAAATAGCGCGCAGCTGATCGTCGCTCAGGTTGCGGGGGTGAGGGCAAATCGCGGCGCAGTTCGAATGCGTAGCAAAATAAGCAAACCCAAGCGCTTCCGAAAGCGCAGCCACGTCCCAAAAGCCGGCAACGTTCAGGTGCGAAACATCAGGTACCATGCCCAGCGCGTGCATGCGGCGCACTACTTCTTTTCCAAACGGCGTAAGACCGCCCTCGCCGCCGCAGACCGAGCCGTGACCCAGCTCGTTTTCGCCGTTCCATGTCAGCGTCAGCAGGCGCACGCCGCGCGCGTAATAATAAGGCAGCAGCTCAATGTCGCCCATCAAAGCGTTGCCGTTTTCGATGGAAAGCACCGGCGCGCAGCCTTCGGCGATTTCCGCGCGTTGGCTGTCATAAAAATCCAGCGCGCGCTTTGCGTACGCCGCAGCCTTTTCTCCCTTAAGGTCGTCATGCACAAATACGGCGAATACCTGTGCCCATCGGTCTAGCGTACGCCCCTGCGCAAGCGAAAGATGTCCGCCTGCGTCCCGCAGAGCCGTACCTTCGTCCATGCATTTTGTCAGCGTATCGCAGTGCAGATCGAATACACGCATAAAATCAATCCTCTTATCTTGCATTTTTTTTTGAATTGGGTTATAATGGTCTTCGCGTTTCTTCCGGCGCTTTAGGGAAAAACTGCTTGTGTATGTTTTGGCGCTCCCGTCGCAAAGTAATATCGTATGCCGAAACAGCAGGCGAAAGGGTAATCTTGGGATTATATGACGAAATTAATGACAATTCCAACCAAATATAAAAATTTAATCGGCAGTCTGCTGACATTGCTTCCGCTTTTGCTGGCGGCGCTGACGGTCGAGCCCTATGGCGTTGCGCTGGCGGCGTGCCTTGCGGCGCTGTGGTGGCCGATGCAATACGCAAGGCTGAACGCAACGGGCATCGTTCTGATTGTGCTACAGGATATTGCGCTGCGGCACGGCAACACACAGGGCATCGTTGCGGCGCTCCTCTGCGTCGCGCTGGCAGGCGAAGTCCTTCTGTTGTACGCGCAAAAGGATAAAAATCCGGAAATTTACAAGCTGAACCTGGCGCTAAAGCCGCCGATGGCGTTTTATCCGGCGCTGGCGCTGGGCGCGGCGCTGATGATGGCAATGTACCAGTTAAGCGGCTACTTTGCGGCCGGTATCCGCGGCACAGGCGTCGCTGCGCTGCTGCGCGCATATCAGGGCATGGGCTTTTATCCGAACTGGCGCACGGTGCTGTTCTCTACCATTATACTGGTTGTGTTAATCACCTGGCCGCGAAAATTTAAAACGCTTTCGCGCGTCTTGCCTGCGGGCTTTGTCGGGCTTGTCATTGTAACTGCGCTTAATTTCGTGCTGAACCCCGACCCCGCGCGCAGTACCGTGATGGAGCTGCCGCTGGGCTGGCTGCCGTTTTTCAGCCGCGTCCCAATCTCCGCGCTGGCAATGCTGCTGATCTACACGGCTTGGGACGAGGTCCCGTGGAAGCGCGTTGCCGCCTGCTTCAGGTCGCCTGCGCGCGGCGCTCTGCCTATGGTTCTGGTCATGGTCGCCATGTTCAGCTTCGATATGCTTTGGGCGCTTGGCGGGCTGGCGCTTGCCTGGGATGTGCTGTGCGTATACCGCGCAGTGGCGCTGCGGCGGAAGCGCGACGCGCCAAATGAATCAAAGGTGTCTTAGTTCGCTGCTGTAGGGCGCGACGACCCGCGCCGTGTATAAAACCCTGGTATAAGTGGTTCAAAACCAATTATATGAAAAAAGCAGCGCCTGCGAATTACGCAGGCGTTACCCTTTTGTGTTCATCATTACGCGGGGTTGGGGGCAGAAACCGGACAAACTGCCGAGCAAGCGCCGCAATCGATGCAGGTGTCTGCGTCGATGATATAAATATCGTCGCCTGCGTGAATCGCTTCTACCGGGCATTCCGCTTCGCACGCGCCGCAGGAAATGCAATCGCTGTTAATCTCATATGCCATGTCAATTTCCTCCTTATTATGTTTGCTTGCGCCCAAAAGGGCTATGGTGCCGGTGACCGGGGTCGAACCGGTACGGTGTCGCCACCACTGGATTTTGAGTCCAGCACGTCTGCCAATTCCATCACACCGGCAAATAGTCAGCCCTGCGAGCTGACTTTAATATTATAACGGATGCTTCACAAAATTGCAAGTCTTTTTTTTGGTTAAAATAACCCCTGGAATCCCCCGATATAAGCTTCGATTAATGCAAACAAAAATGCAAGCGGCAGCACCACTGCTTTATTCTCTGTAGGCGCGACCGTCCTCGGTCGCCCGCAAAATCCCACCCTCACCCGCGTCCATCGCCGCGTCCCTGAGCGGCTCCCTCCGGGGAGGGAGCTGTCGCCGCAACGAAACTCTCGATAGATTAAAACCGATCGCGGTGACTGAGGGAGTATGCGGCGCATCGTTCCCCTGTAGGGGCGACCCTTGTGGTCGCCCGTGTTCGTAGGGGCGACTGTCCTCGGCGCGCCGTGTATAAAAAATGCCGCGCAAAAAAACGCGTAGCAGAATATAAAATGGTAATTTTAATCAGCAGCCGCCTTGCGTACCGCTTCCATACACGCCGCAACGCGGCTGGTCAGGGCACAGGTTTCCGCATAGGAGGCCGCAGGCGTTCGGTTCAAAATAAAATCGCAAAAAGCCTGTGCTTCGCTGCTCATCACCTCATGTTTTTGCAGCGGCTGTGCCAGCGCGCGGGCTTCGCCGTTACGGGGGCAAAAGGTAATCCCCTGCAGCTGTGAAATCGAGCGTATGGTCAGCGTCCCCTTTGTGCCAATAATTTGCGACACGCCGCGGCTTTGTCCGAGCTTTGACCATGCAAGCGAAAGGGTAAACTTCGGATACCGAAACAGCGCGGCGCCTGTGCCGTCCACGCCCGTAGAAAGCCGATGCGCCTGCGCCGATATGTCCTGCGGAGGACCGAAAAAATCCACTGCGGGATAAACGCAATAAATGCCCAGGTCGTTCAGCGCGCCGCCCGCCATTTCAGGCTTAAATACGTTGGGTGTGTCCCCGCGCGCGAGTTCGTCATAACGGGACGAAAGCTGCGAAAAATCAAAGTGCGCGCCCGTAATTTCGCCAAGCTCGGGCAAAATATCCAATACAGCCCTGCGCGCGGGTGTATGCAGGTACATAATCGCTTCCGCATAGATCAAATTTTTCCCGGCAGCAAGGGCTTGCAGGCGTTTCAGCTCATCTGGGTGGGTGACAATGGGCTTTTCGCACAGCACATGCTT
>JAVBSB010000113.1:0-3110 GCA_031547365.1 Oscillospiraceae bacterium
ATATTTTCGCTTCCGAAGCCCTTGGGGCATACGTCTAATTTAAGCGCGTCGCCCGATACCAGGCGCAGGTGCAGTACAGCGGGCGTGTTGTCGCCTGTGTTTGCGCGCCGCAGAGGGTCACCCACGACGGAGCAGCGCAGATAACCCTCACAGTAGCCGCGCGCAACGCCTTTGTTGATTGCCTGCTCAAAGTCTCCGCCGACAATATGCACGTCCTGCCCCAGCTCCGCAAAAACAACTGCCATGCCGGTGTCCTGGCAGATGGGTAATTGCATCGCCTTTGCGGCGTCGAGATTGCGCGAAAGGTCCTCCATAATGCCGCGCGGCAGGGGAGCGCTCTCCTCCTGTGCGGCGGCTTCTATACGGCAGCGCAGTGTGTCGGGCAAATGCAGATTCGCTTCAATACACAGCCGGGCGACCGTCTCTTCGATTTGTGCAACGTGGAGTTCTTTCATTCCGGAACCTCTAAAAAAACAGAACACAGATCAATTTCTGCATTCTGCATTTTCATTTCTCAATTATTTTTTTCCGCCGCCGCGCCGCGAGCTTCCGTTGGCATAGCGTGTGTCGCCGCCCCGGCGCAAGGTTGAAATTTTGTCCTCGCTGGTCTGTTTAAACTGGCTCATCATGTCTTCAAAGCTGGACGCCGGTCCGTTGCTGCGCTGCCCCTGCCAGACATTCGGCGAGCTGCTGCGCCGGGGCGCCCTCGGCGGAGCTGCGGGTCTAACGTCAGCGGCGTTGCTGTCGAGCGCCTTTTTAATGGACAAACTAATTTTGCCCTCGGGTGAGATGCTAAGCACTTTTACGCGCACATCCTGCCCCACCACGAGGTGGTCGCGAATATTGGTGACATAGGTTGGCGCTACCTCAGAGATATGCACCATGCCTGTTTTCCCTTCACCGATGTCGACAAAAGCGCCGTATTCGATGATGCTGGTCACTTTGCCATCCAACAGGGAACCAATCTCAGCTGCCATAGAAATAAATAAGCCCCCTCGATATATGAAAGCTTAAATGCTACTGGTTGGATTTGAACAGTGAACGGTCGATGAACACTTGGTCGCCGGGGAGAGAAAGCCCCAGCTGTTCCCGCGCGGTGTTAATGACATAATCGCGAAACACTTCGGGATTTTTATTTTCGAGCACTGCAATATAAGAGCTGTTCTGTGCGTTAATCTGTTCAATCTGCTGCTGAAGCTGCTCGTTTTCTTCGGCAACCTCTGCGGTCTTTTGCCTGCCGTCCAGAATGCGAAACCCGACCGCCAATACAAACACCGGCACCGCCAACAACACCAAAGCGCTAACAATACGGTTGCGCTTGGAAGGCAGCGATCTCAGCAGCGATTCAATTTTTTTTAGCACCGCGATGTGCTTGCCGATGTTGTTTTGCAAGGCCGATAGTTCCCTTCATTTTAGTTACATTCTTTACGTTCCCATTATACACCATATCATGGGTGGAATGCAAGCCAAAATGTAAATTTTTTTTAACTTTTTTTAGCGAAACACCACATTTTCTGAGAGGAATGGAGATTTTTTCCATAAAATGCAGAAAACGAAGGAAAGGAGCGGTAAAAATATGAATCAAAATCCGCGTGATCCGGTGGATTGTACGCACCAGCCATTCGCTGAGACGCAGCGCTACCGTGCCAAATGAAAAATAATAAATCAGCCATCCAAGAATTTCGCCGCCTAAAAGATACAGCCGCACATCACCGTCACCCACCGCCAAAAAGAAAAAAAAGCTCAAACCTGTGCAGCAGACAGAATATAAGATGTCCGTCGTCAGCAGCGCAACGAAGCCGGAGCGCCCGGTTAAAAGGCGCGCCACGCGGAATAAATCATACAGCACGCCTAAGGCAAAGCCAAACCCGAGGCTAAGAAGAAACAGCCGCGTTTGATCCGCAAGATTTGGCAAATAGTCCATCAACGGAACACCTTGCCAAAAAATCCACCCGCGCTTTTCGGGGTTTCATCCTGATAGGTCAGCGAACTGATTCTGCCTTCAAGCAAAAGCTCGCCCACTTCCACGCTCAGGCGGTTAATATGCAGGTCGTTGCCGCGTACAATCAGTTCACCCATGTCCGTAAAAATCGTTACCATGTGCTCGTCAAAGCTGTCGACGTCCGACACCCCTGACACAGTCAGCAAGCGCCTGTCTTCCAAAATAATGTTATGCGGCATTGCCGGCGTGCTTTGTCCCTTGCGTTCTTCTGCCATTTTCATCCCTCCTGTTCGCATGTGTATGCGGCGCAGGAGGGAAATAGACACAAAGAACACCGGGGTTGGAAGCAACGCCCAACCCCGGAAATTTATATAAGTTTTATGCCGCCTTGCTGCCGAACCTGCAGCACATAGCAGCTGCCTGCGCCGAATACGGCCTCAATGCCTGCGTGGTACTGTTCAAGTAAATCCAGCGGCACAAAAGCTTGTATTGTACCCGCAAAGCCGCCGCCGTGTACGCGGAACGCGCCGCGCCCGCCCAGCAAAACTTCGCTCAGCGCAAGCGCAAGGGATACAGGCTGCGCGCTCGGATTCCCCGTGTGGATGTTTTGGTTGTACATAAACGAGCTGCGTCCGCTTTCGCTGACCAAACGAAGGAATGCATCGAAATCTCTCTGCTTCAGCGCTTGCGCCTGTGCTGTGACACGGTCATTTTCCGCAAAATAATGCAGCGCCCGCAAAATCGCCCGATCTCCCGTTGCTTCTTTCATCTTGGCGATATCCTTGACAAAGTCTTCCTCCGGCACTTCACTGAGCACTTCTTTCCCGAACCATTGTGCCACCTTTTTCATCTCATAAGGAATAGCGGCATACTCTGATGTCAAATCTGCATGTGACCCTTTGGTATCAACAATGCAAAGGTGATAGCCATAATTGCTTAAGTCCGCCTCGATCTTTTCTATAAATGGCTCTTCCTGGTCTGCAAAATCAATATGTATCATCGCCCCTACCGCACTGGCCATCTGATCCATCAAGCCGCTTGGCTTTCCAAAGAACTGATTCTCGGCATACTGGGATGCCTTGGCAATCTCAACCGGACTAATAACCATCTGATTATAAAGACCCGATAAAATATTACCAATCAGGACTTCAAATGCCGCCGAAGAAGA
>JAVBSB010000185.1:0-5800 GCA_031547365.1 Oscillospiraceae bacterium
GCGAATAACATTACGCTGCCAGGCAAAGGCGGCTATTTGCGTACAGACGAGCTGTTTAACGTATCGCCTCCCTATTGTGTGCTTCGCATCAAAATCATCGGAGAAGATGTGCTGGGTTATGATTTTTATACAAAAAAAGCAGGCACAGCGACGCTGGTATTTTGCGACCCGGCAGGCAATGAAGTTGGGCGTTCCACAATAACCGCACAAAAATGGTGGGAAAGCATTTCGCCGGTTTGGCAATGGATGCTCCGGATTCTTGCGTTCGGATGGATTTGGATGAGATGATTTTTCTGAATAAAAAGAGAAAAAGAAAACGACTCCAATCTTCATTGAAGTCATTGAGCAAAGCGACGATTTGCGTTAGAAAAGTCCCGATCAGTCGGTCGGAACTTTATTTGCTGCGCTGAAAGTCTTGCTTACGCGCGCCTTTCATGAGGTAAAAAACGTTTTTTCTTGTTCTGTTTGATTAGCTGCCGCGCTCTCGAAAACCAACGCGCCCCGGCGGAAGGAAGCAAATCCGCCGGGGCGTATGGATTTTAGTGTTGAGAGATTGGAAGACTTTTACTTGAAAATGAGATAGCCCGCGCCTGCGATTGCTCCGATAACCAGAACAAAGAAACCGGTGACCGAAGCGCCGATCGTAGAAATCAATGTAACCATGGTGTTTCTCCTTTCACACAGATTGCTGATTGCACTTAGAAGAATAGCACAATCCTGTCGGTTTGTCTGTAGAATATTCTACGAACAAATTTTTTATCCCAACAGTTCAATCTGGTTACGGTGATAGCGGATTAGTCCCTCCTGTTGCATAAGCGCCAGCTCTTTCGAAAGTCCTGTACGGTCTACGGAAAGCTCATCTGCCATTTCCTGGCGGCTCATGGGCAGTGTGAATTTACGGCATCTCATCCGCGCGGCGTAGAAAGTGAGCAGCGCAATGGTTTTTTCGCGTGTGGTTCGTTGACTCAGGCATTCGATTTTTAAAAACATGCCGACCTGCTGTTCCAGCAGCGCCACGAGTGTGTTGCGCAGGTGTTCCCAATGGAACGGGCAGCTTTTCGTGCACGGGCGCAGCAGCTTTGTGTTTTCCAGAGACAGCAGCTTACTGCCTGCCTGTATCTCACAAATGAAGGGCATTTCTTCTCGCATTTGATAAAATATATTGTCGTTGAAGAAATATCCCTTTGACATCATCCCAAGCTGCATCCGATTCCCCCGCCAGTCCTCGTGGAACATCCGCATCTGCCCTTCCAGTACGATGGTCAGGTAGGTAATGTCTTTTGGGTGTTTGTTCCACCAAATCAGGGTCGTTTCGTTCAAGGTTTCTATATGCGCATTGCAGCAAAGCAGCAAATGTTTCAATTCCTCTTGCGCCAGCCCCGTGAAGAGGGGCAGACTAAGAAGAAAGTCAAAATATTGTTCCATAACAACAACCTCTTTACTTCATGGATTCAATTGCGGCATAGACGATGTTGTGCGAGATGCGGGTCTGTTCGATTGTCGTCATATTTTCCGAGTCAATCGGTCCGCCTGCCATGACCTTATAGGCTGCCTCGCAAAAGCCGCCGTCTGCGCCGCCGTGACCGCTGAGCATTTTAATATAAGGAATGCGCTTGATTTTCGGCAGCTTGCCGAAGCGGTGTATATGCAGGCGCATCGCTGTGTCGCGACCCCAAAGCTCGCCCTTGGTACCCTGTACGCGCGTGCGGCGTGTAAACCAAAAGCTGAAGGCGCTAACGCTAAGAGTGGCAGTGATGCCGCTCTTAAATCGCATTGCGACGGAGTGGTGGTCGCAGACGTCATTGTCGCATTGGTAAACACAACGACCGTATTGCCCGGCTTTGAGGATGCGGCGCATTTCCTCCTTTGGCGGCGTAGAAGGCTGACCTGCCGCAACACAGGTACCCCAAACCATTAGCGGAGAAGGTTTTTTGATGTACAGCTTTTCCGCGCTGTACGGGCAGGTTTTGAGATACGGACAGCCCTGCAAACAGTGTGAAGTTGCGCCCTCCGGCATATGGTTCCGGTTGAAATAACGCAGCTCGCCATAAGCCTGCACGCTTTCGCAAAGCTTGGGTTCTTCTCCCGGCTTTTGCACCAGCCAGTGCAGCAGATCAAAATCATGGCAGCATTTTGCCATTAAAAACGGCGCAGCAACTTTTTCGTTGCGCCAATTGCCGCGCACGTAGGAATGGGCATAATGCCAATAACCAACATTTTCTTCGTGTACGATGTTGACTACGTCGCCGATGACGCCGCTGTCGATGATGCGCTTCACCTCAGAGTAAAAGGGCGAATAGCGCAGCACGTGGCATACGAGCACGGTCGCGCCCATGTCTTTCGCCTGCGCACAGAGGGCTTCCAGCTCCGCAGGGTTTGCGGTAACGGGTTTTTCTAAAATTAAATTGTAACCAAGCGCCAGCGCGGCTGTCGCGTGCTTAAAATGGCAGGGATCCCACGTTGCGATAATGCACCAATCCGCCAGCTTGCCCGCGGCGAAAAAGGCATCGTCCGCAGAAAAACGCTGTGCCTGCGGAAAGCGTTTGCCGGCGCTCTCAAGCATAGCGGGGTTTATATCGCACAGGGCTGTGGCTTTTACATCCTTGTGCTTTGTCAGACCGCCGAGATATACGCGACCGCGGCTGCCCAATCCGATGGATGCGATTGTAATCATCAAAAGACCCTCAATTCACTAGGATACCCCAGTATACCACATCTTTTATCGGATTTCAACCGATATTCCACAACAATACAGTCAGCCATACATAACATGCAACAAATAAAACCCCGGAAAGGATCGCAACCGCTTTGACGACCGGGCGGGCATAGTTAAAGCCGATGTTCGTCCCCCAGCGGTCGGCGACGACGATGGAAGGGTCTTCGCGGTTATAATAAAAACTGCCCAATACCCAGTACTTATCGTCGTCGTCAGCGGCGGCGCGCATACCGGTCGAACCGGGTTCAGTAGCGGAATCGTCAACGACTTTCGGGTTCAGCTTACAGCCGCCCTGCCCCGCCCGAACCGAAACCGCCAACAAAAATACCACCGGCAAGGATATCAACAAAGTCACAGCCCACATGGGCGCTTTAAAAGACGGAAACGCCGACGCAAGACCAAGCATTGCCATCATAACTGCCATAGCAAGCGTAAGAAAGCCAAACGCATGCCCCATCAGCTTGCGGTAGGCTCTGTGCTGCGCGAAGGAAAGCGCGGGCTTTTGCGGGTCGATTTGCAGCTTCGCTTTTACCAGCGAGATTCCGACTGCCCACATCAGCGCCAGCATCGCCAAATTAATCAGCGGCATAGCAAATACTGTGCCATACGACTTTGCCGACCAGGCATCCGGATTCATGTTCATGTCAAAGTGTGTGGGGATCATATCCGGTAAAGAAGGGTATTGTATCAGCGCGGCAATTGCGCCGGCGAGAATCGCGGTAAAAGCGAGGATATACCAGCCCCAGGGCAGCGCGCGCAGGGTTCCGCGTGTATAAGAGGTGCTGGTTTCGGCATATGAAGCGGCGTCGACCTGCCAGCCCAATTCGCGCTTAAGCCGCAGCGTTTCTTTCCAGCAGGGGATATAAGCCAGCATCTGTACAGGAATGGACAGCAGCGGGAAATACATTATGCCTACGAGCGTTTTTTCGGGAATAATCAAATACTGCGCGACAATCAGCGCCAGCAATATAACAAATCCCAGTTCGCAAACGAGGATATAGCGGCGGACAAGCGCTTTCGCTTGCGGACTGCTGCGTTCTTTCTGCGGAATTTTGACGCCGAACAGGAAGGATTTGCGCGTCAGAGCGGGTACAATGGGCATCAATATGCCAATCAGTACGGTGACGGCTAAATTGCAGATAAAGCAAAATAAATTTATGTCTTTCATAACGCTTTTTCTCCTTTTTGCGCCGCATAACACGCGCGGCAATGGTGAAGGAATTCATCCAGGGTCATTTGGTGACAGACAGCCTGTGCCGCACAAAATTCCAGCTGCGCAGTCAACTTCGGCACAAAATTTTGTCCGCCCTCCGCCTGTAAGACGATTGCGCCTTTGCGCCTGTCAATCGCGATATAACCGTCGTCGCACAACAACGCATATGCCTTACTAACCGTGTGAAAATTGATGCCCAAATCAGCCGCTAAACGCCGCACCGAGGGCAAGGGCTCTCCCGGCACAAGCCGCGCGTTTGCGATTCCATACACGATTTGATCCCGTAGCTGCTCATAAATCGGTTGTGCGCTCCGGCTGTCGATTTTGATTATCAAGTCTATACCTCCCTGCGTGTTGTTATATATGTAGTATAACACATACAACAGAATAAGTCAAGAAAAGCTTTCTGGCGATGTAAAAATGTAAGAACCCGTAATCCTTTAAAGAGATTACGGGTTTCGTATTTATGGGGGGCGCTTAAATTTAACACTAAACGATCTGATCCAGCAACTCCTGCAAGGTGTCGGCAGCGTTCCCGGTGATCATCACTACGTTGGACATATGATACAGCGGGTTTTCAACGCCCGCGTAGCCGGGCTTCAGGTCGTAGTTGAGAATAATCAAGCGCTTTGCCTCGCTGGCATTAAGGATGGGCATGCCATAAATAGGCGTGCCTTCCGCAGAATTCGCGGCGGGGTTGATCACATCATTCGCGCCGATGACAACGGCTAAGTCGCAGTCCGCGAACATGGGGTTCACGTCGTCCATTTCAAGCAGTACATCATAATCGACGTCAGCCTCCGCAAGCAGCACATTCATGTGTCCGGGCATACGCCCCGCAACGGGGTGGATCGCGAAATTCACCTTAGTGCCTTTGCCTTCCAATGTGTCGGCCAGCTGCTTCACCAGGTGCTGCGCCTGCGCAAGCGCCATGCCATAACCGGGAATAATAATCACGTTTTTCGCAGTTTTCAGCAGCTCCACCGGATCGAGCGCTTCGGCAGGCTCTGCCGATTCATCTTGTTTCCCCTCGACCGCGTCTGTCCAAACAGCCAGGGAGCTGCCTGCGGTCACAGAGGTCTTGCCCGTGAGAATGTCAAGCAAATGGCGGTTCATCGCGCGGCACATAATTTGTGTCAGCAATAAGCCGGATGCGCCTACGATTCCGCCGACCGCCACCAGCAGCGGGTCGCCGATGGCCATGCCCGCAATGGAACCCGCCACGCCGCTAAAGGAATTCAGCAGCGAAATGGTGATGGGCATATCTGCGCCGCCTACGCGGATGGCGAAAGCCACGCCGAAAAAGCCGCTGGAAAGCGCACAAATAATCACGTTAAGCAGCAGCCACTTTACAGGCAGAACCGTAATGCCCACGATCGAAAGCACCATGAGCACAATCGACGCCACGGTAATTGCCCTATGACCCTTCCATTGCACCGGCTTTTGCGCCAGAATTTTTTGCAGCTTGCCCGCAGCAATCAGGCTGCCGGTCAGGGTCAGCATACCGATGGCGAGGGCAAGCCCGCCGGTGGCAAGACCAAACTTATTCATAGCATAGCCGTCGAGCATGGAAATCGCGGCAACAATCGCTGAAGCTGCGCCGCCAAAGCCGTTGAGCAGTGCTACGATCTGCGGCATCTGTATCATTTTGATGCGGTACGCCCAAATTAAGCCGCACACAAGGCTCGCGCCCGCGCAGGCTAGCAGCCACCACCAGTCGTCCCGATCAAACACGCCGTAGCGGAACAGAGTCACAGCGATTGCGCCCGCCGTACACACTGCGCTGAGCAGGTTGCCGAGCACAGAAGTTTTTACCTTGCTCATGAGCGAAATGCCCACGAGGATGCCCGCGGTCAAAATGCCGCAAAGGA
>JAVBSB010000030.1:0-13982 GCA_031547365.1 Oscillospiraceae bacterium
TAAAGCCAAAGGAGATCAGTACTGCGGTACAGCGCGCGTTCCCCGACATTGCATGGCTGTCGTTGAATTTGCGCGGCAGCACGGCGGTCATCGAGCTGCGCGAGATTCTGCCGCAATCGCAGCCGGAGTCCACTGCGCCGCAGCACATTGTAGCCGCAAAGGCAGGGCAGATTAAAATAATGGAGGTTTATTACGGCAGCCGCGAGGCCGGACCGAACCAGGCGGTACCGGCAGGCGCGATTCTGGCGGGCGGTATTGTACAAAATGCGGACGAAGGCAGCCGGCTTGTCCATGCCGAGGCCTATGTTGTAGCCCGCACGAGCATCGCCTGCCAGGCAGCCGCTGCCCGCCGGGAGGAGGCTGCGCAGCTTACCGTTGCGAAAACGCATTATACCCTGCGGTTTTTGCGCTTTCGTATTCCCATTGGCCCGAAGCCGAAGCACCTGGCCGCTTCCCTTACGTTCAACGATGCATTTATATGGTCACCGACAGGCAGGGAAATGCCCATTGCGCTGGAACGCACAAGCTATCTGAGCCTGACAACACAGCAGCGCAGTAAAAATGACCGCCAGCTGCGTTTAACTGCGGCTGCGGCCTTTTTCAATCAGGAGTATACCGTTTTGCGGGCTGCGCAGGTGCTGCGGCAGGACCTCGAAATTAATCTTGGGGAGTCAGCCTGCAATGTGCTGCTGCGCGGCTCCGCCTATGAAAATATCGGGCTGCCCAAGGCATTGGAATGATTCCTTTTACCTTAGAAATAAACAGCGGGTATCCATATGGTAAAAAGCTTTCTTGCACAGTAGGCGGTATAGGACAGGAAGTCCACAACCAGACCAAATAATTTTTGCGGCGCTGCGGAGGATAAAATCGTGGTGGTAAAGCCATAAATATCTGTCGTTTCTTCAACGACAGCACCCATGCGCTGGCTGGCGGGGACGCCGAAGCGCAGGTGTTTATAAGAGCTGTTCTCAATAAAAGGAATATACCGCGCGCGGCTCATGTCAATCGTTTTTCCGTCTGTACCCTGCGGTCCCGCAAGAATCTGTAATTCTGCGCGCGAGCTTCCGCCAATTGTACCGGTAAAGCGGTCCTCAATTGCCCAGACGCCCTCTTTGCAGGTAATACCGCTCATGTCGAGCCCCTGCACCGCGGCGTAGCTGTTGCGTACAAGCACGCCTACGCGCAAATTCCCCTCGGTTGAGCAATTGGTAAGCGTCAACCCGGCGCAGTCGGGGTCATTGTCAAAATAAAATCCGCCCTGCAGGCTGTTGTTCGCCTGCACATTGCGATAGGTCTGCGTTGTGCCGGTATATAGACCCAGCACGTTTACGCCGCCGCGTATTCCGCCGGTACAAATTACGTTCTCAACCAACACGTTCGTGCCGAACACACGCAGCGGAAAATCCACCCGCAGCCCTGCGTTAATGGTCAAATCTTTGACCGTAACATTGCTTTGAAGGGTCAGAACATCCATCTTATTGCTGTAATCCGCAAAGTACATCGGCTCCAGCGCAAGCGCGGCACCCGTGCCGCTGCCCTGAATCGTTACATTTTCCACGCGGATGTTCCCGGTTCCAACCGGACGCGTAAATACCGTTCCTGTGATTTCTACGACCCCGCCGGGCATCGCCTTTTCCAGCGCCTGCTGAAACGTCCCTGTGAACGCCTCGCCGTTGACGCGAAGGCTTCCCCCGGCGGCAGCGGAAGGCAGCGCAAACACCGCCAATAAAATCGCCGCGACGAGGATTGCAATTATATGCTTATGCAGTCTGGTTTTTCTCACGAAGCATTTACCTCATTAAATATCGGAAGCTTGCGGCCAATTCATCCAGCGGATCAAGACCGTAGCAGTCATCCTGTTCTACAAAGGCGTATTGCGCACCGGCTTTTTCAAACGCGTGAAGAATGCCCTGCCAGTTCATGTTGCCGCTGCCGACGGCGGCAAAGCGCGGCTGCCCGTCGACCACCGCCATATCCTTATAGTGGCATACATCAATGCGCCCGCTCAGCCTTTGAATGAGATCCGCAACGTCCACGCCCGCGTGCTGTACCCAGTAGGTGTCGAGCGTAAAGCCCATCTGCGCAGGGTCGGTTTCGTCCACAAGTACATCAAAAATGCGTTCGCCGTTAAAGCGCTCAAACTCAAAGCTATGGTTGTGATATTGGAACTTAAGCCCAGCGTCGGCGAAAGCCTGCATCGCGGGCGCAAAATCCTTTATAAATTTTCTTGCGCCTTCTGCCGAGCGGTATTCGCCCGGCATGCCGCCGAGACCGACATAGGGGCATTCCATGATTTTATGTTCAGCGATCACGTTTGCTGTGTCCAACAAAATGCGGTCAGCGGCGGTGTGTGTCAGCCTGATTTTAAGCCCCAGCGTATCGCAGAGCTGTTTCATCCACCGCGCCTCAAACGCAAAGCCTGAGCATTGTACATATTCATAGCCGATTTGTGCCACGCGGGCAAGGGTTTTCTCTATCCCTTTTTGTGTTTGCAGCTGTTTGCGCAGCGTAAACAATTGTGCGCCGACCGGTATAGACATGGCGATTCTCCTCATTGTATTTGTTGTGTTCCTGCACTTTAGTATAGCATAAAAAAGCGCTGAAGTAAAGATATAAATGTCTTTATTGACAGCCGCGGTCTTTTGTGTTAAATTATAAGCACTGGGGTTGTGGTGAAACATTTGTAAAAAGGAGAATCGCGATGAAAATCAATGTGAAACAGACGCTTAAGGAAGCGGCTTCCAAATATCAGGCAACCTTTCAAAGCCTGATATGGATTGCGGGCTTGTCATTTTTGGGTCCATTGCTGTCGCAAATTTTAATGGTTCGCATGCGTAGCATACAGGCAGGGTGGGAAGAAACTACGGCATTTGTAGTCATTGGCTTTTTTGTTATGATTATATTGTTTGCGTTTATGCCGCGGCTGAGTCTGGTCTCGATGCGCCTGGTGCGCGGAATAGCGACCGGCGCGCCGGTTCCGTTCAAACAGGCGTACAACGAAACCAAGGGGAAGTATTGGACTTTAATCGGCAATTCGCTGCTGGTCGGCTTGATTTTCGTTGCGCCGACTGCCGCGTTGTCTTTGTTGCGGCTGACGATTACTTCCATAGCCAATGTTGTAATAAGCGCACTGGGCACAACGCTGTTTTATACAATGCTCCCCTTAATCGCATATGAAGCAAACACATCCTCCTGCCTGAAGCGCTCGTTTCGCATGGGAAAGAAAAATTATTGGCGCATACTTGCTTTGGTTTTTATAACGTCGACTATATTTTCTTTGGCAAGCGCAACAGCAACCTTGTTTTTGCAGGGCAGCAATTATCTGTTGTTGGCTGGGGTAATATTTGCTGCGGTAAGCTTTTTTATGTTCCCCATTACGCAAATGCTGTATTACCTTATATATCGGCAGCTGAAGCCGGCTGACCCGCAACCGCAGGAAGAAGCGTAAGGCGGTTCGCCAGTAAGCCTGCGAAGCGTTGGGAGTCTATGGCGCGCCTAGGTTGTCGCGCCCTACAACGACAGAATATACAAGCCGCCGGATTGACCGACGGCTTTGCTTTTTCATTTTTTATTTTGCGTAGACACGCACATAATCCACGACAAATTCCGCGGGCAGCGCGCCGTCCTTGTTGTTGGTGATTTTGCCCGACCAGCCATAGGAAGGGACGCCGCCAACGCCGTCAACCTCTGTAGAAAGCAGCATGTAAAGCGGTTCTTTGCATACACCGCCGAAGGCGCTTCTGCCGGTCTCTCTGCCGTTGATATAGAAGATATATTCTTCAGGCGTCCAAAGCAGACCGTAGGTGTTAAACTGTTCGTAGGGCTTTTCCGCTTTGGCAACAGCTACGTTGGCGTAACGGGTACCCGGAAAGTCATATCCGCCGTAGTGAATGTTTTGGGTGACGAGCCCTAATTTCCGCTGCCATTGGCTTTTCCACAGCGGCGACTCAAGGATATCGATTTCAGCGGCCTGCGTTGCGGGGACACCGGTTTTTACGTTGGCGTTCGTCAGCCAGAACGCCGACCACATCCCCTGCGCGGCGGGCAGAATGCAACGCACCTCATAATAGCCGTAAGCGCGCTCAAACGTATCCCTCGTGGTTGCCCGCCAGGAATAATAGCCTGCGCCATAGGCACCGTCCGACTTGTACTCCGTGCGGATTTTCAGAAAGCCGTCCTCTACCCGCGCCTGATCCTTGTGCCAATAACCGCCTTTGCGCTGTCCGTCGCTGTAGGACCACCAAATGCTGCTGTTAAGGCTGCTGCCATTGAACTCGTCTTCAAATACCAGCGTGTAGCCTGTGAGATCAACGGCATTGTCCTTTGCGCTCCATGGCAAGCGGAACAGGGTGATCAGCTCGTGTACAGGTAAAATAAGAAAATTAGCCGCACGCGCCAAAAAGGTGTCTGCGCTCCATACATTCGCAGCCGCCGCAGGTACGGCGCTGCATATGGCGATGCACAGCGTGAGCGCCATGGTTTTGATGAGCTTTCGCTTCATAAAGTCACCGCTTTCTCTTAAATAGCTCGTTAAATTTGTACGCTTTGAGGATATTTTTGCAGCCGCCCGACCAATCAATACCACCGTTGGTCATAACGTCGATTTACATGCAAGGAAAGGGGCATTATGATGAAAGGCAACAACAAACGCATACAGGCGGCTTTTTTGATCTTTATCATCGTATTTTCGTTCAGCTTGCCGTCGTTTGCGGTCGTAAACTGGGACGAATTTGCTATCACAAAACAGCCGGAGAATCAAAGCATTCCCTATGGCGAACCAATTACCCTGCACGTGGAGATCGGTGTACCTTTGGGCGTAACGCCGGAATTCAAGTGGATGCAGGGCTCCTTCGTTGCCGGTTATGGAAATGATTTGACGCTCTCGCCAAGCGGTGAAGGCTATTATCCAAAGAGTACCTCTCCCTATAAAGACCATACGGTAAATTTTCGCTGCGTCATCACTGCCATTGAAACCGACGGCGACGGAAAAGTAGTCAGCAGACATACCCTGAACAGTACGATTGCACAAGTGACCATTCTGGCGCAACGGGAGAAGACAACCTGGGACACTGTCCAAGAAAAGTGGAGTGGTTTTTGGGATAGAGTGCTTGCATTTGTCATCTTTTTCGTCATTGTACCAATCGCCGCAATCCTGTTCCCGATTATTTTCTTTTTCCCCGTAATGTTTTCAAATTTAAAAGGCTTAGTTAATTAAGTTTTGTTATGGTTCCCGCCTTACTGTAGTCCCACGGTACGAAGCCGATTTTTTGTATTGCGGGGGAGTTGACGGCTAACGTAAAGTCAAAGCCCTTTGCGTCGCGGAACCATGGGTCTGCAAACACCGCGTCATTGTAATAACCGGACAGCTTCATCAGAAGAATATCCTTGTTGTCGAACAATTTCATACTCTTTCCGCTGAACACCTCAACACAGCAGCTGTAGTCGAAATACAAGTTTTTGTTGTCCTTGAACTGCCCCGTTTTTGGGTCTTTATACATCAGCTGCTTGTCGCCCACAAGAATATTGCCCTCAAGGTACAGGCTGGTGTGGTCCTCCTTGCGCGAAACGAGGAACTGACCTTCTTTATTGAGCGCGAAGATATTGTTGCGGATTTTGTTCTCTTTGCCGTAATGCTGGTGAAAGCCCTGCGAGCCCATGTCATAACATAAATTGTTCTCAACCAAAATGCCAGACGAGCCTTCATCCAGATAGATGCCCCAGCCGCCGTAGCCACCCTCCAGCGGGTCGGCGGCTACGTTATGGATCACGTTGCCGCTGAGCACTGTATTCGGCTGCATGCCCAGGGTATAAATACCGCCCATATCGGATAGCCAGCCCTGACCGATGTCATAGATCAGATTGTCTTTTACCTGAATATTGTCTGTCACATTGTCGGTGTAGCCCCACACCCAGCCGACGGATATGCCTGTATAAAAGCCGTCGTGAATCTCGTTGTTCGACAGCTCGCAGCTGTTGGCATGTATCAGCAGTATGCCGATGGCGTTGAAGAACCTGCGCCCGTAGCGGTAAATGTGATTGTCCGTAACGGTGATATTGCGCGTCACGGTCGGCGCGTCCTTTGCAAGGTTTTCGCCGCGGATATACACCGCGATGCCGCCGATCTCAAAAAAACGGCAGGCGCGTACGGCGCAGTCCTGTACGTTGACACCGAACCGCAGGGCGCTGGAGCCGATGTTTTTAAAATTACAGCCCTCAAATACAACCAGCCTTGCGTTTTGCACCTCAATGGCGGGCGTGACATCATATGCAGCCTGCGGAAAATCCATATCATTGCCAAGCCACGATTCGCCGGCAGGTATTTTGGGGATATTCCATTCCGTGTTGCGGAAGGTAATGCCTTTGAACGACAGATTGCTTGCCCCGTCGATCTGCAGCAGCAGCTCGGTTTTACCCGCATAGAGCACGGCGCTGCCCATCTGTTCCCCCGCAAAGGGGATGTACCACAGCTTGCCGCTTTGGCTGTCAAGATACCATTCGCCGGGGGCATTAAGCGACTCAAATACATTTTCTAAAATATAGCGGTCGTTTTCGCGTATAATCATGCTGGAGGGGCGGCGCAGCTGCAGCATGCGGCTTGCTGCGTCGTAGGAGACGGCATTCATGATTTCGTCTTTCCAATAGTGCATAATGCGTACTGTAACGTCGTCAATATGATAGAAATTGCGCAGGTCACCGGCTTTTGCATAAAAAGCCATGTCGCCGCGCGTATATTCCCAGGGCGTATTGTCCTGCGTATACCTCGACAGCGTGCGGTCCGGCTTTTCCACAAAAAGATAGCCGTCAGTCGGATATTGCGGGCGCCGCAATTGCTGGGTGGGGTGATAAAGCGACTTAAAGTACCAATTCGCCTCGGTGGTATCCATCTGCTTTGACCAGCAGGCGACACCGTTGACGGTATCCGCCTGCCAGCCGGAAATCGGAACGGCTCCGCTGAAATATACCGCTTCGCCGGGCATATTGCGGTAGGTGACATTGCCTCTGTCCTGTGAAGTAAACAGCAGCGGCTCTGTTATTAAATAATCGCCGCCCTTAAACCATACGGTAACGGCATCACTGCCGCCGCGGGTCTTAAGCAGCTGCTTTGCTTCGGCGATGCTTTTTACCTCGCCGTTTGGATCCACCAGGATATCCTGCGGCTGCAAGTCATATACCCCCTCGTTGCAGACCTTTTTTTCCTGCGGCTGTGTCGGGACGGGGAATTCAGGTTTTACTTTATTCACGTTGTACAGTCCCACGGCAAAGAGCGTCGCAGTCATCAGCGCCAGCAGAACGGCGAGAATTTTAATAGCCATGATGGCTTTCTCCCTTCAGAACAGCTGTTTTCGTCATTATAGCACATCACAGCGCGGTTGTATAGCTTTTCTTTCAGGCAAAGCAAAGACCTCTGCTTTTGTTGCAGAGGCAGCGATTTTATAGCAAGGGGCAGGCGTCACGGCGCGCCGCTCTCGTCAAGCTGTTCAAACATTTTTTCCACCTGCGCAGCTGTCCGCTTTTCGTAATCGTCCTGCGCGCGGGCGATTTTAATTACGTTTTCTGCCCGCGCCTTCCAATAATAGAAGCCGATCGCCGTTGCGGCGGGACCCATCACGCCGGGGATAACATATGCCAGCGGCGCGGTGTCGTTTGTGCGCCACATCAAAGCGCAGGCAAAGGCGACCACCAGCGCCGCGATTGACAGCAAAGCTGCCAGGATCACCTTAGAAGTTTCTGCCTTTTTTCTTTTCTTCATTCACAAGCTCCTTTTCAAGCGTGTTTAACCACATCACCCTTTTCAAGCTATGAGGGTATGCTTCATATCATGCAAGTCCTTTAGAAAATATTACAAGGCACGAAAAAAGAGACAGCGTAGCTGCCTCAAAAAAGTATTCCGGCGCTTTAGTTTGTAAGCAGGGATCCGAGCGCAAGCCTTGCGCAACGCCACAGCGGGCGCAAGTCAAGCCTGAGCAGACTCCACCAGCAGTCCTTTTCAAAGTAATCGGAGGCTTTCAGGTGCTTTGCGACGGGACCGACAGCGTCAATAAATCGGATAAGCCTGCGGGTAACGGTCTGCGTTGCCTCGTCAATGATGAGCAGGCTCGACTGGTAGTTGATGCCGTTGCCATAGACCTGCATTCCTGCTGCGCCCGCATACATCAAACGGATGCCGTCGACCTCGCCGGAAAAGGTATTGGAATGGTCGTGTCCGAAAATCGCAAGCTTTACGTCGCCTGCCTTCTTCCAGCTTTCAAACTGACCGTTGTTCCAGTCAGGCGCGCAGGGAGGCTCCCAAAAGCCGCCTTCGATGGTTTTGTTTTTCTTGTTAACGGTCCAGTAGCGGTTGCTGCGCGAGCTCGCGCCTTTTTCCGCATAGAGGCGGGGCAGCTTATGCGGCACGAGCAGAGCGTACATTTCGGGCACGGGGGTGTGTTGAAACACAATAGATGGCAGCGCCTTTCCGCCGTTCTGTGTTGCAAGCTGCGCTGCGGTCGCCTCATACCATGCGATTTGATCATCCTCCACATATCCATAGTCGCCGCCGTGCGCTTTGTCATAATCTCTCGAGTCGATGCACCAGAGATTAAAAACATCCTTCGTGCCGATCGTATTTTGCAGCAGAATATTGTAGTTCCCTACGCCGGACACACCGTCGGGTCCTATGACGGCAAGGCATTTATCATATTTTTGATATAGCGCCATCTGCTCGGCGCGCCCGTAGCCACCGCCTTGTTCGCCGTCATGGTTGCCCATCACAAGGGCAAAATAGATACCCCGCGCTTCAATGGGCTTCAGAATGGCGTCAATACAGGCAAGCTGAATTTCCTTTGTGGGCGCGGTGACGTTGTCGCCGTCGAGTATTACAAGGTCCGGCTTCGCGAGGTCCAGCGCACCGTTGAAGTAGGCGATCTGGTCCTGATAGATTGTACTGCTTTCGTCAACGGTGGTGAAGTGTATATCACTCATCACCAGCACCTTGAATTTGCCGTCCCTAAATTGCAATCGGCGCGTTGCCTGTGTCATTGCGACCCCCCCTCTAAGCCAAAAGCCCGCCAATCGTTCACCATTACGCAAATGCCTCAATTACATTAGAATATAACCTGCCGGGGTCGGCAAGAAATGTTTCGCGCATTGATTGCGCAGTTGCTTTGTCAGGGGCATAGACCGTGACGCTCATCAGCATGTCGCTGCCCTTTCCCTGACGAAAGGTCATATAAAAGCCGTCGCCGGCAGGGTAGACGGTGATGCCGTTTTCCTGCTCACGGCGGGCATGAAGCTGTAATTGCTCTGCGGCGTGCAGCGCGCGGTCACGCACACGGCGCGGCAGCTCCTGCGCAAGCTCCCCCGTAGCGTGGCTATATTTTTCGCTCAGGCGCAGCACGGTTTCATCCGCTTCGGTCTGTAGGAGCAGTTTCCCCGCCTGCAGCAGCTCGTGCAAAACGGCATAAAATTCAAAATAATTCGCAAGACCCTCCTGCGCAAACACCTGCTCCGCAACGGCAGCGGTCAGGGGACGGGCAAGGCTCTGTGCCAAAAAGCAAAGCATCAGCCGTATTTCCTCGCGGCTGTTAAGTCCGCCGGGGGTTACGCCTGCGGAAAGATAATTACCGTCATTCCCCATCGATCAATTCTTCTCCTCCCCGCTGCACATAGCTTATATATCGATTGTGCGCATAGTCCAGCGCGTCCTGCTGGTGACTGCTGTATTCGGTGCTGTCCGCTATAGAAAACTGATGCAAATGCAGCGCCAGGCTGCATACGGATTCAATGCGCTCCTGCACATCATTTTTTCCGGAATAGAGCAAAAAAGCAATTGACCGGCTGCCTTTGCCCGGCGGAATCGACAGCACTGTGCGGTCGCGCAAATCATAGCGTTTAATGCGCAGATTATCGGTTTCGATGTTCAACAATTCCTGCAGCAAATTCAATCGTTGCCCGCGGCTGGCGGCGCTCCATTCCTCCGGCTGAAGCTTTTTATAGATATCCTGCATCCGCCTTGCGATTCCGACATCGCTGGTGTCGCGGATTCCCGATGCTTCGTCGGACGGTTTTGCCTGATGAAAATACAGAGCCGCACCGAATACCGCGGGGATAAGCAGCGATATTGCGACGATCAGGGTGAGGCACTGCAACACTCTGCGCGAATGCTGCCTGCTTGCTGCTACCGCTCCCTCGTCGCGCGCAGCGCGCTTTTCACGGCGTGAATGCAGCTCCAGCTCAGGCGGGGCACTGCGCTCGGACGCAATCGGATTGCCGTTTTGCGCGTCTTTCGCAAGCACTACAGCCGTCTGCTTGTTTGAGGCATAGGCAGAGGAGATTTTTCGGTTACCCTCAGTATTATGTACCTTTACTGCGCCGGGACTTTCTCTGCGCAACACGGCGGCGTAAAAAATCGCCGCAACCACTGCGCCGCTGACAACCAACAACCCTACAATCCAGGGGTTCCAAACAAAATATTGTATGGTAAAATAAATTTCTATTGGCAAAAGAGGAACGGTCAGGCGCAGATACCAGCCGTATTTACCCAGCGGACGCAGCAAAAAACATATGATCGCCAGCACTGCGGTAGCGGCGACTAACACATAAAACAAGGGCGCGTTGTGTATCAGCGGCGCTACGAGCAGAATGACAATCAGCGGAATCACCTGCGCCGCCTGCGAGACAAATTCATCAAAGCGCGGATGCGGACGCTTTGGTTTTCGCGCTCTCGGCTGTCTTTCGTTCCAAAACAAAGAACGAAAGCTCCAGCTTTTCATTTTGTCCTCTTCTCTGTCCTCTTCCTCCAGTTTTTCTTCCCAGTCATCCTTGCTGCCGCCCATACTTCTGTGCTTTGGCACATCGTCATCGTCCTGACCTATGGGACGCATGATATCATTTACTTCATCCCAGTCTATCCCGTGTTCATCAACCATGCGGATGCTCCCCCTTGATTTTCTCCCAATATGCTTTGGCGGTCTGTTCCGTCTTGTTGTCTCCAAAACGATAATATTCTGCCCCAACCAGCGCGTCGGGTAAATATTGCTGCGCGACCCAATGACCCTCAAAGCTGTGCGCATAAAGATAATTTTGCCCGGGCTTAGCATTATCCGCGCCGTCAAAGTGTTTGTTTTGCAGACTGCGCGGAATCGGTCCCGACTTACCCGCGCGCACGTCCTGCATCGCATCGGCAATTGCGCCCGCGCCGCTGTTCGATTTCGGCGCCGTAGCAACCAATATGACCGCGTCCGCCAGCGGAATCGAGGCCTCCGGAAGACCCACCATTTGCGCGGCATCCACTGCTGCCTTGACGATGGGGATGATCTGCGGATACGCCAAACCTACGTCCTCGCAGGCAGTCACCATCAGCCGCCGCATGGCGCTGGGCATGTCGCCCGCTTCCAGCAGCCGCGCAAGATAATGCAGCGCCGCCTGCGGATCAGAGCCGCGCATCGACTTTTGAAAGGCTGAAATAATATCATAATGCTCTTCGCCGTCCTTGTCGTAGCGCATGGCGCTGCGCTGGGTGAGCTCCTTTGCCAGGGAAAGCGAGATCATACGTGGCTGCCCTGCAGGCGCGGAGAGATAACACAGCTCCGCCGCATTGATCGCCTTGCGCACGTCCCCACCGCAGGCGCGCGCAATGTGCGGTACAACACCCGCCTCAATGTCCAGCGCTTCGTTTTTTTCTTCCTGTAAAAACCGGAATGCGCGTTCCACCGCGGGCTGAATGTCGGCAGGAATCAGAGGCTTGAACTCAAAAACAGTGGAACGGCTTAAAATGGCATTGTAAACGTAAAAATAGGGGTTTTCCGTTGTTGACGCAATGAGTGTCACTGCGCCGTTTTCGATGCATTCCAGCAGGGTCTGCTGCTGTTTTTTATTGAAGTACTGGATTTCATCCAGATAGAGCAGCACGCCGTTGGGCGCCATGAGCGTTGCGCTTTTCGCAATGGTTTCTTTAATGTCCGCCGTGCCTGCCGTGGTGCCGTTTAGGCTAATGAACAGGCGCTCCGTCTGCCGGGCGATGATACGCGCCAGCGTTGTTTTTCCAACGCCGGAAGGTCCGTAGAAGATCAGGTTCGGCAATTCGCCCGATTGTACGATATTGCGCAAGGCGCAGCCTTGCCCCAGCAGGTGCGGTTGACCGACCATATCGCTGAGGGTATGTGGGCGCAGGCGTTCTGCCAAGGGTGCGGACATGGGAACCTCCAATGCTGAAATAAATGCTTAATTAAGGACGGGTTTCGCTTATATCCATTTTATTGGCGCAGCTTGTTAATCGCTTCCTGTTCGCTGCCGACAAAAAACAAATGCCTGCCGCGGTTGCACTTGACTTGACAATTTGCCGTAAGCCCGCAGGCGCTGAGGGAGTTGTGCGGAGCAAAAAACAGGATTTTTATTGCGGAATCATATTAAAACTCAGCAGAGCCTGTTGTCCTCGGAAAAGCAATTACGTCGCGGATATTGGAGACACCGGTGAGGTACATCACCAGGCGCTCAAAGCCCAGACCGAAGCCGCAGTGCTTGCAGCCGCCGAAACGCCGCAGATCGAGATACCACTGATATTGCGCAGGCGCGCCGCCCATTTCTATAACACGCTGTTTCAGCAGCTCATAGCGCTCCTCGCGCTGGCTGCCGCCAATGATCTCGCCCACGCCGGGCACGAGAAGATCCATTGCGGCTACGGTTTTTTTGTCGTCGTTCAGGCGCATATAGAAGGCTTTGATTTCTTTTGGATAATCCGTGACGAACACCGGCGCGTTGAAAATTTGCTCGGTCAAGTAGCGCTCATGCTCGGTCTGTAAATCAGCACCCCAGCGCGGCGCATAAGCAAATTGGTTCTTCACGGGCTGCAACAACTCAATGGCTTGGGTGTAGGTCACATGCGCAAAGTCGGAGCCCTGTACGGCTTGCAGTCGTTCGAGCAGGCTTTGGTCGACAAACTGGTTGAAGAATTGCAGCTCATTCGGGCAAAGGCGCAGTACCTCGCCAAGCACGAATTTGATCAGACCCTCTGCCAGCAGCATATCGTCCTGCAAATCCGCAAAAGCGATTTCGGGTTCCACCATCCAAAACTCCGCCGCGTGGCGCTGGGTATTCGAGTTTTCTGCGCGGAACGTTGGTCCGAAGGTATAAATTTTGCCGAACGCCATGGCCATGGCTTCGCCCTGCAGCTGCCCGGAGACAGTCAGGTGCGCGGGCTTGCCAAAAAATTCATCGGGACTGTCTGTGATGAGGCGGAACATTTCGCCCGCGCCCTCAGCATCGGCAGTGGTGATAATGGGCGTATGGGCATAGACAAAGCCGCGCTCCTGAAAATAGCAGTGAATCGCATGCGCCGCCACGGAACGCACCCGCAGCGCAGCGCCGATTGTGTTTGTGCGCGGGCGCAGGTGACCGATGGTTCGTAAAAAATCGAGGCTGTGGCGCTTTTTTTGCAGGGGATAAGAGGGGTCGCAAGCGCCCTCGACGGTCAGCTCGGATGCATGCAGCTCAAAGGGCTGGCTTGCTTCGGGCGTGAGGATCAGCTGTCCGCGCACAGACACCGCTGTGCCGACGCTCAACTTTCGCAGCAGCGCAAAATCCGGCAGGCTATCGGTCAGCACCACCTGCAGCGACTGAAAGCTGCTGCCGTCGTTAAGCTGTGCAAAGGCTACGGACTTGGAGTCTCGCAGCGTGCGCAGCCAGCCGCATATTGTAATTTCACCCTCCAGATACGCCTGCGGGCTAGTAAAAATATTGCGCAGTTCTACTCGTTCCATGCAATTCCTCGCTATTATATTGAAATTACCCTGTCGGCAATTCGCTGCGGTCGGTCGGCGGGTGCAGCGGAAGCTGTACCATAAATTGTGTATAGCTTTCTCCGTCGCTTTCAGCGGAGATCTGCCCGCCGTGCATTTTGACAATGGTGCGCGCAAGATAAAGCCCCAGACCGGCGCCCTTGACATCGAAGCTGCGGGATTTATCTATCTTATAAAATCGTTCAAAGATATGCGCAAGCTCTTCGG
>JAVBSB010000135.1:0-8741 GCA_031547365.1 Oscillospiraceae bacterium
TTGCATTTCGGGCAACGTATGTGGTATACTTTCTGCATGAGAACATCTCTCCTTTTTGGGAGGTACGCTGTTTTGTAGCAGAGACATTGTACCACAAAGGCTGAGCTGTTCTCAACTTTCATTTAAGTTTACACTACGCAAATAATTTTTAGGAGGTACATTTATGAAACCCAGAGTAGATGACAAACGGTGCTTCGCAAGCAAAACCGTATGCAAAGCGATTAAGGTATGTCCTGTGCAGGCAATCAGCTATATCGAAGTGGATGAACCCATTCTGGATAAAAATTTGGTTTGCAATTGCGCTCCGCCAACCGCAGAAGGGGGCGGTTGCAGCTGCGGAGGAAGCTGCGGCAATGACCTTTATAGCTGTGGCGGGACTCCCTACGGCAGAATTATCATTGATTATAGCAAATGCATCGAATGCGGGCTTTGCGCAGAGGAATGCTGTGGGTCTGCCATTGATATGATAGATTGAGTTATTCTTGATCCGGCTTCAATAGAAAAATCAAACACACTACAAGCCGCCTTGACAAGAGGCGGCTTTTGTTGTATAATTTACACTGTATTTATATTGGAAAAGTTTGAATCACAACGAGGTATAAAATGAAAGCTTGTCTTTGTATTATGGATGGCTTCGGCATTGCGGCGGCGGGCGCGGACAATGCCGTTACAGCGGCGAAAACGCCGCGGCTGGACGAACTGTTTGCCAAGTATCCCCACACGCAGATCGGGGCCTCGGGCATGGACGTGGGTCTGCCGGACGGGCAAATGGGCAACAGCGAGGTCGGTCACACGAACATCGGCGCGGGGCGGGTGGTGTATCAGGAGCTGACACGCATCAGCAAATCCATTGCCGACGGGGATTTTTTTGAGAACCCCGCATTTCTAAAAGCGATTGCGAACTGCAAAAAGAACGACAGCGCGCTGCACCTATTGGGTCTGGTCTCGGACGGCGGGGTGCACAGCCACAACACGCATTTATATGCTTTGCTGGAGCTTGCAAAGCAACAGGGCTTGACGAAGGTGTTCATTCACTGCCTGATGGATGGGCGCGATGTGCCGCCGACCTCGGGGATTGATTTTATTACGCAGCTGTTCCGCTTTACGCAGGAGCTGGGCGTGGGGACCATCGCGAGCATTGCGGGGCGGTACTACGGCATGGACCGGGAGAAGAAGTTCGACCGCGTGCAGAAATTCTATGACATCATGGTACGCGGCGAAGGGGCAAGCTTTAGCTGCGGGCGCGACTATATGCAGGAAAGCTATGACGCGGGCATTACGGACGAGTTCATTGTGCCTGCCGTCAATGTGGAAGCAGAACCGGTGCAAAACGGCGACAGTATCATCTTCTTTAACTTCCGCCCCGACAGGGCAAGGGAAATTACCCGCGCGTTCGTTGACCCCGCCTTCGACGGCTTTGACCGCGGGGCACAGCTGGAGCTTTGCTATGTCTGCATGACGCAATACGACGCGACGATGCCGAACGTGGAGGTTGCCTACCATCCGCAGTCGCTCGACCACGTGCTGGGACAGATTCTAAGCAGCGAGGGACTTTTACAGCTGCGCATTGCGGAATACACAAAGTACGCGCACGTTACCTTCTTCCTCAACGGCGGGGAGGAGACTGTATACCCCGGCGAGGACAGGATTCTGATTGACTCGCCGAACGTGCCGACCTAGGACCTCCAGCCCGAGATGAGCGCCTATTTGGTTGCAGACAAAATCGTGGCGCTGGCTGGCGAGTACGATGTGATCATCGTGAACTTCGCCAACTGTGACATGGTGGGTCACACCGGCGTATTTGAAGCCGCCGTAAAAGCCGTCGAGGCTGTGGATACCTGCGTGGGCAAGGTATGGGACGCGATTCACGCGCAGGGCGGCGCGCTGCTGCTCACCGCGGACCACGGCAACGCGGACCATATGCTTGAACCCGACGGTACGCCCTTCACTGCGCACACAACCAACCCCGTGCCATTTTTGGTGGCGGGCTACGACTGCACGCTACGCGCGGGCGGTAGACTCTGCGACATCGCGCCGACCATGCTGCGCGTGATGGGGATTGAGCAGCCTACTGAAATGACAGGGGTTAGCTTAATTAGCGCGTAGGCCGGAAGGGTGATTTTTATGGCTAGTTCAAAGGATATTTCCAGCCGTTTTTGGAATCTTCCGCAAAAGGCAGACGAAGAACTGGACAGAGAAAGCATATTCATCGACGACATCATCTCCAAAGCGCACACTGAACGGGAAATCTTATCGCGCCTTGATGGGATAGCGACCGTGTTCGACGGCGGAGCTGGTTACGGGCGGTTTTCGTTGATGCTGGCGGCGCACGGCTGTAATGTCACGCATTTCGACATCTCATTGCCTATGATCGAAAAAGCAAAAGCGCTTGCGGCACAGCGCGGCGTACAGGACAATATAAACTTTGTCCATGGTTCGCTGGAAGATTTGAGTGCTTATAAAGACAAGCAATTCGATATGGTAATTTCCATTGACGCACCGATTTCATACACCTACCCAGAGCAGGAAAGCGTCATCGGCGAGCTTGTGCGCATCTGCCGCAAGCGATTAATTATCAGCGTATATAGCCGCCTGGCATGGACGTATCAGTTTGATCCGGCACAAAAAGAGAAATATATCCTCGACAAAAGCACGCGAGACCCCTTTGCCCGATGGACATTGAAAAAAGGGCTGCGGGAGCGAGCCCGACACACACCCGACATGGCAGCTGCGCGTTCTTTCTTTCGTTCCGGCTTAATGGAAGCGGCGGAAACAACCGCAGCGGAGTATGAAAAAGGAAACACGCCCTGGCCTGTGTCCTACACATTCATGCCAGATGAGCTTAGGGGAATACTGGAACGGAATGGCGCAAGCGAAATACAACTTGCCGGACCCGGCGCGCTGTCCCGCTCAATACCGGGCGAAGTGCTGCGCAACATCATGAGCAACGAGAACCGGAAGCGTGATTTCCTCGATTTTTGCTTTTGGTATGACAGTCAACCGCCGGTTTGCGGCTTGGGGAAGGACAATCTTCTTGCCAGCGCAGCGATAAGCGATAATAACTAAAAGTTCTTTTGGTTACTTTTCTTTCAAGAAAAGTAACCGTAACCCCTACGGAGGTGCCCCATGATTGAGTTGCAGAACCAGGCGCTGGCGCCGGTTGCGCCCATGCTCTGCGCCAGACTGGAAGCGGACACACTGCCCCATGCGCTGCTGGTCGAAGGCTCCACCCAGGCGCAGCGGCGGGAGGCGGCGATTGCTTTGGCACGGGCGCTGGTGTGCACAGGGGAGGACAAGCAGGAGGACGAGGACACAGCAATGTTCGGCGGGATGTCCCTTTTTGGCGAGCCTGCGGATACAGAGCCGAAGAGCGACGCCGCGACGCAGGTGCTGCCCTGCGAAGCCTGTGCGCACTGCCACAAAAGCGGGGAGGGGATCCACCCCGACATGCAGGTGATTGAGGGCGGGGCAGGCACGAAGTCGTTCCACATCGACGCGATACGCGCGCTGCGGCAGGACGCGTTTGTGCTGCCGAACGAAGCCGACTGCAAGGTTTATGTGCTGCACAACGCGCAGTCCATGACCGTGGAGGCGCAGAACGCGCTGCTGAAGCTGCTCGAAGAACCGCCCGACTATGTCTGTTTGATTCTAACCGCGCCCGCGCGAAAAAAGCTGCTGCCGACTGTGATTTCCAGGGTGTTTACGCTTACGCTGGGCGAGGCGGTTGAAGAAGCTTTGGATGCCGGGCGCGAGGAGCAATTGCAGCGCATTGCGCAGGATTTGGCGCGGGCAATGGCGCAGACCGGCGGCACGAAAAGCGCATACGCCCTTTTACAGGCGACCGCCCCGCTGGAAGGGGACAAGGACCTTATACGCGAGGCGCTGCCCGCCACACGCAGACAGCTGCATACGATGCTTTTGCAGGACCCATCGCAGGCGGAACGCTTGCTGCGCCTGATTGAACACGTGCGCGGACTGGAGCTTGCGCTGGAACGCAACGCAAACCTGAATTTATTGTTGACACAGGTGGCAGTGGATCCATGTAGGGGCTGACCTTGTGTCTGCCCGCCGCGAAGCCAATGCAGGCTTTCGGGCGGTCACAAGGACCGCCCCTACACAGAAACCGAGAGCAAGAGAACAATTACATCGCGCTCTGCACAGAAATAATACATCCTAAATATTGAGATAACAGAAGGGGAACACTATGGCTATGATCATCGGCGTGCGATTCCGCGAGGTTGGGCGCGTCTACTTTTTTGATCCCGGAGACGTACAGGTCAAGCACGGCGACCGCGTGATTGTTGAAACCGCGCGCGGCATTGAATGCGGCGAAGTGGTTCAGGAGAACGCGGACGTACCCGAGGAGGAGATTAAGCGCCCGCTGAAAAAGATGATACGAATCGCAACGGACGAGGACCTGCGCAACCTTGAAAACAAGGCGCGAAAAGAAGAAGAGGCATTCAAGGTCTGTGAAGAAAAGATACTTAAGCACGGGCTTGATATGAAGCTGGTGAATGTGGAGTATACCTTTGACGCGAGCAAAATTATTTTTCACTTTACCGCGGACCAGCGCGTAGATTTCCGCGCGCTTGTGCGTGACCTGGCCGGACAATTCCGCACCCGCATTGAGCTGCGGCAAATCGGCGTACGCGACGAGGCGAAGCTCCTCGGCGGGCTGGGCGTCTGCGGCAGGCCGTTCTGCTGCAGCCTGTTTATGGGCGATTTTCACCCGGTCAGCATCAAAATGGCGAAGGAGCAGGGGCTCAGCCTGAATCCCTCGAAAATAAGCGGCACCTGCGGCAGGCTTATGTGCTGTTTAAAATATGAAGAAGTTGCCTACGAGGATGCGCTGAAGGAGCTGCCGAAGCCCGGCAGCTATGTTGACACACCCGACGGACGCGGCATGGTAACGGAGGTCAACGCCATTTCCCGCGCGGTGCGGGTAAAGCTTGAGCGCCGCCCCGACGCCGCGCCGCAGACGTTTCAGCATACAACGCTTGATGGCTTGAAGCGCAAAGCAGTTTTGCGCGACGAGAACGACATCTTTGCGGCTGAGCCTGTGCTCAAATCCGCGCAGCCTGCGCCGGAGCCCGCCAAACAGCCCGGACAGGAGCAACGCCCGCATCAACAGCAGCATCAACAGCACAGGCAGAAAAAGAAGCCTGCGCCTCTTTTCGGCGACAAGCACAATGAAAAGCACAATGAAAAATTTGACAGGCAGGAAAAGCACGTCGACAAGCAAAAAAAGGCGGATAAGCTGCCTGCCGCAGAAGAAAAGCAAGCGACCACAGATAAGCAAAAACCAAAGGCGGACAAGCCGAACAAGAGCTGGCGTGAACGGCATGCGCCGAAAAAACAGGAGCCCGCCTACCGGCAGACCGCAGAAAAGCCTGCCGCGCCCACGCAGGAGCGTAAGCAGCCTGCTGCCGACGCAAAGGCTGTGCCGCGATATGGCGAAGTGAGGCGCGCAAATGCGCCGCAGCCGCCAAAACAGCAGAGCTCGAATTACCGCCGGCAGCCATGGCAAAAGAAAAACGAGACACAGGGCAAGAAAAGCGATAAATAAAGGGGGCGGGGCATGCTCCCTCAGTCACCGCGATCGGTTTTGACAGATCGAAAGGCTCGTTGCGGTGACAGCTCCCTCACGAGGGAGCCGTTCAGGGACGACAGCTCCTCTCAGTTACGCCTCTCCATTAAATCTTTGTTTTGGTTACTTTTCTTAAATTTAAGGAAAGTAACCGTATTTTTAGGAGGACAAGCCATGCCTGACACCATAGCGTCCATCGCCACAGCAAGCGCGCCCGGCGGGATCGGCATTGTGCGGGTCAGCGGCACGCAGGCACTCTCGGTTGCGCGGACGGTGTTTCGGCCCTTAAATGCCTTTGACTGGGATAAGGTTAAGGGCTATACGATGCTGTTCGGCGCGGTTCGTTCGGCAGAGGGGGAGATAGACGAGGCGATTTGCCTGCTGTTTCGCGGACCGAAAAGCTATACGGGCGAAGACGTTGCGGAGCTGCATTGCCACGGCGGACCCTATCTTTTGCTGCGCATACAGCAAGCAGCGCTCGACGCGGGCGCGCGCCTTGCTGAGCCGGGCGAGTTTACGCGGCGCGCGTGGTTAAACGGGCGGATTCAGCTGACGCAGGCAGAAGCCGTAATGCGGCTGATATATGCGCAAAGCGAACAGGCGCTGCGGGCGGCACACGGCGCAATGGGCGGCGCATTGATACAGAAAATTGCCGCGGTGCGCGGGGATTTAATTGCGCTGGCGGCACACATCAGCGCGTGGACAGACTACCCCGAGGAGGACATTCCGCCTGTCATCGGCGACGAAGCGGAAGCTGTTCTGCGCAAGGCTGAGACAGAGTTATCGCAGCTGCTTCATCGGTCGAAGGGTGCGGCGGCTGTTTTAGAAGGGGTATCTGCCGCGCTGGTTGGGCGGCCGAATGTTGGGAAAAGCGCATTGCTGAACCGGATGGCAGGCTATGACCGCGCAATTGTGGCAGATATTCCGGGGACAACGCGCGACACCGTGACGGAATCGGTGCAGCTGGGCAACCTGACGCTGCGACTGACGGACACCGCGGGCATACGCGATACCGAGCATCCTGTGGAAAAAGCGGGCGTTTTGCGGTCTGTGGCGGCGCTGCGCGGAGCGGACCTGGTGTTTGCGATACTGGACGCGTCGCAGGCGACAACGCAGGAGGACGCAAATTTATTGGAGCAATGTGACCCCGCGCGCACGATTATAGTGCGGAACAAAATCGACAAGCCGCGCAGCGCGGACTGCCGTGTGCCGGAACGATTTTGCCATACCGTCGAGGTCTCGGCGCTGACCGGCGCGGGGATGGAGGCGCTGGCGCGGGAAGCGGAACAGCTCTGTGAAACCGCAGGCTTTACCTCGGACGAAGCGCTGCTTGCGACACAGCGGCAGGCACAATGCGCCGCTGACGCCCTGGCTGCCGTAAAATCTGCTCTTTCAGCCCTTTTGGCGGGGTATGCGCCCGACGCTGTGTCGGTCTGCCTCGAAGACGCGGTACAAGCGCTGTTTTCGCTCACCGGCGAACGCGCCGCCGACGCTGTTGTTGACGAAGTCTTTGCCTCGTTTTGTGTAGGAAAATAGGGCAGGGCTTTAATCAGTTAGGGCAGACACAAGGTCTGCCCCTACAGCAAGGTTTATTTGCGAAATTCGCATTATATTGTAAAATAATGCTTGCATTTTATTAAGCGACCTGCTATACTGTTGTCATAACTTGTAAATTGAATAATCTTCAGGGGTGGTGTAATTCCACACCGGCGGTGATGCGGCTTTTTTGACCGACCAGCCCGCCAGCTTGTTATCCTTTGCGTAGCAGCAGATTCGGTGCGAACCCGAAGCCGACGGTTAAAGTCCGGATAAAAGAAGATAAGGCTCTTATTGCGCCATCACCCCGATTTGAAGCATCGGGGTTTTATTTTTAGCTCTTTTAGACAATCGTATTGATTTGGAGGCGTTTTTTATGCGAAAGCATCTCAGGTCCATGATTCTTACCGCATTGATGGCTGCCTTTTCGCTGGCGCTGTTTTTGCTGGAATTTCCGCTGTTCCCCGCGGCAGGCTTTTTAAAGCTTGACTTTTCAGACGTGCCGGCGTTGCTGTGCTCCATGCTGGTCGGACCCGGATGGGGCGTTCTGGTTGAATTGATTAAAAACCTGATCGGTCTGTTGATTCGCGGCGCAGGGGACCAAATGGGCTTTGGCAACCTGATGAACTTTATTGTCGGGATTGCGTTCATCCTGCCCTTTACCTTGATTCACCGGCGCGGGCAGAAGCGCGGGCGCTTTACCGCCAACGACAAGCATGAAAGAAAAGCCTATTATATCGCCTGCATCGTCGGCATATTCTCCATCGCGGCGGTTGGCGCCCTGATGAATCTGGCAGTTATGCCGCTGTATTTCCGTTACTTCGTCGGCAGGGAGATGCCCATGGAAATGATACTCGGCGCAATTGGCTACGCGACCGCGCTGAACGTCATTAAGGGCATGGTCCTCAGCTTTTCCGCTTTACTCCAGCGCCCGCTGCGCGTTATGCTAAACCGCTTGCAGCTTTAGCCATTTTTCGCTTTTCCTCTTGCGCTTTTTTTGATTCTGTTGTATAATGGGTAAAATCAGAAAATAACACAAGGGAGGATTTCCACTTTGAAACGCTATGCCTGCCTTTTTGCTGCGCTATGCCTCGTCCTTTTACTTGCAACCCCCGTATTTGCAGAGCCGACCGCTCCGGATGAACCCACAACCGCTATAGGAGAGACCGGCGAGCTTGAGACCACTGCGGATGAAGGTTATACAGAAGAGATTGCCGCGCCCATTGACACCACGCTGCCTGACACAACAGAAGAACCGCCGATTTTGTATGCGCTGGACGGCGAGGCAGGGGAAGATGAAGCACTAACACTGCTTACACAGGAAAATCTAACCTATTGCGCATTGGGTCTTGGCGGGCTTGCGCTGCTGCTGAGCATCGTCGCGCTGATAAAAACAAGGAAGAAAAAGGCTGCGCCCAACGCAACAGGGAATTACCAAAAGTATTTCTAAGAAATCATTTATATAAAATCTACCGGTTATGCCGGTAGATTTTCTTGTGCGGGGCGGCGCGTCGAGAAATAAAATTACGGCGCGCCGGGGGCGTCGCGCCCTACGAACGGGGATTAGACGGCAGGAGAACGATGCTCCGCATGCTCCCTCAGTCACCGCGATGGGTTT
>JAVBSB010000179.1:0-5455 GCA_031547365.1 Oscillospiraceae bacterium
AAAAATCATTTGCATATTCAACGGGGGTTTTATCGCCAATGCTCTGCTCGGTTAAGATAACGATATCCATTCGGTATTGCGCGATAATTTCCCGCGCGCGCGCTTCCAGCGTCTGTTCCTGCAAGCTAGAGATCAAGTTGGCGTTGTCAATTACACGCTTCAGGCTCTCGTCAATGCTGCCGCCGGGGACCGTTGTTTCTTCCGCTGTAAGCTGGCTCTCATCAGTCGTTTCGTCCGGAAGCGCCAACACGGGCTGCGCAAACAGGGCAACCAGAAGAACTGCGGTTATGATACTGACTACACGCTTCATCCGAATACACCTCCCGCAATTGCCGCAATTGCCGCGCTGACTGCCGCAATACCGCCAAAAATCCCAAAGAACCAAGCCGCGCCTTTACCGGCGCTGACCGGCAATTCGCCGATTAGCTTACCGGTTTGTCCATTCATCGCAAAACGGTATTTTTTATTCTTGTAGGTGGCGTTGAGCGTCCACACGGGTAATAAGGTATATTTTGCCTCCTTGCGGCTAATCCATGAATACTCATGCTCCGGCGTACACAGACCGTAGCCTGAAGTGGAGCTTATAAGATTTTGCTGCAAGCTGCTCCTTGCGCGGTTTTCGGCACGGGGAGAACAGGTCTGTGCATCCACATCAAAGCGGTCAGCCAGATAGCCCGAAAGATAAGACATCTCAAACGGCTTAAAGCCCGTGTAATCAAACGGTTCAATCGCATCCATCATCGCATCGTCCAGCTTTTTGGAGCCGTCGACAGGTATATGCACATACGTTGCGTTGCCTGCTCGCCGCAGCTGATAGTGGTCTGTTTTGGTGTATTGATAATGCGAATCGCTCCAGGTTGAAACCATCTTGGCGCGATAAGATGCGTTCCCGCTAATATCGCAGTCAAAGAGCCAAAACGGGACATAGATCCCCGTAAAATCGCCGAGCGTGCTGTCTTGCTTAAAATACTTCGGCAACAAGCGTTTACCCTTTAAGTTGCTCTTAAACGCCTGAATGGCTGCTTCTTTATCCAGCTGAAAGGGAATAATTTCTGACGGACGATAGACACCGCTCAGCCTGTTGGGCAGCACTGCGGGGTTTCCGCACTAGGGACAGCGGGTTGCGGCGGTATTGGAATCGCCGATCAATTCACCCGCGCAGCTCGGACATATAAAGCCTTGCAGCCTGTCGTCCTCCCATAGTGTCCCGTTGACCTGCAGCTCAACCTCAGCGTCGGAGCGATCCTCCTGCACTGCGTTGAACTGATGCAATACGTCCGCATCAAATTCTGTATAGCAATATGGGCATTTCATCTTCTGCTCTTCGCTGTCGAAAGCGATTCCCCCGCCACAGCTTGGACATTTATACTCAAGAACCGCAGGCATAAAAATACACCCATCCTTTCGCCGCATTTTGAATCGTTATTTTATCTCCGAAATACCTGTACTGCGTTATGTACATTCTCAATTTCAACATACTGATGAACCCCGGCAAATTCGCCGTCTATCGTCCACGGGACGGGCTCATCAAATGTCCACTCCGCATGGCGCGTACGCAGCAAGCGTACGTTATCGGTATAGTCCTTTGATAAAATTTTTCTAACCGCTTTTGCGACATCTGACGCGTGTTTCGGGTAGCGTATTACCAAAAGCTCAAACAGACCGTCATTGAGACCGACGTCGCGGCGGCTAAGCTTAATTGACCCCGCCAACGAGATGGAATTGCTCGTCCCCGCAAAAATGACGTCCTCTTCCGTCTCAAAGCCTTCCGCAGTTTTGATATGTACGTGAATCGGGTGCAGCTTGCGCACGGCTTCTACTGCTTCTACAAAATAAGCGGCACGACCCAGCATATTCTTCAAAGCCTGCGGCGTCTCATAGGAAACATCGGTAAAGGCGCCGAACGAGGCCGTATAGCACCAATAAAGATTTTTGTTAAAACTACCCACGTCGTTCCAAAGCGGTTGGCTGTTGAGAATAATATCAATCGCTTCGACGTTATCGCCCGCAGGAATTTGCAGTGTCTTTGCAAGATCGTTCGTGCTGCCGGCCGGAATATATCCGAGCAGCGGCCGCTTTTCAAGTGTCATCATGCCATTCACTACTTCATTAAAGGTTCCGTCGCCGCCGCGGCAGACAATCACATCATAATCTGCGCCGCGCCGCTTAACAATTTCAGTAGCGTCGCCTTTGCAGCGTGTGGTATAGACAGTGGTCTCCAGCCCATTGACGCTGAACAGCTCCGTAATATCAAACAATTGCGTTTTCGTTGTCCGCTTGCCCGATATGGGGTTGATCACCACCAGCGCTCTTTTGCCGTCGAAATAACTTTTCATCCCCAATACCTCCCTCCTGCCGCTACGCGCGGCGTTCTCACATATTACAGCAACTGTGCGGTATACTATGTTTAAATAAAATGCATAAAAGGAGCCGCCCGACATGTCCAGGAACTCTCCAAAAAAAACCGATCCGCGTACCCTGAGCGAACAGAAAACACTGCCGATCCAATCCCCTGACGCGAAAACACAGCAGACAAATGCAGCGAGGCAAAACCGCCGCAATGTTTCGCGCGCGAAAAAATGGCAGGAGGAGCATGGGAGTTAAATTTAAATGAGAAAGTAAGAATGCAGAAATTATGTGCATTCTTATTGGTCATTCTCAGCGGAAAAAGCCTTCCATGCTGCCCATGCCGCTGTTTTTATGGCGTGGCGGCGCGCAGAGCGGTGCGCAATTAACAAGAATGATGTCGTCGCCGATGACATCAATATCATCCCAGCGGACATAGCACTCGTCGCGCGAGAAAAAACCCATTTTTGTCCGGCAGCAGACCACCAGGGCTACGACGTTGCCGGTACAGGTATCGATTTGGCTGTCAATTACATTGCCTATCCGCGCGCCTGTCTTTTTATTGATAACATCCTTGTTGCGTAAATCCGAGATACAGCAGTGCATTCGCTTCGCCTCCGCATAGAAGTGCCGCTTCGCGCTGATGCGCCTATGTGCGGTGCTTCATTACTATGCGAAAGAAAGACGTTTCATACTATCATTGATGCGCCGCAACACGGTAAACCATCACGCCGTGCGGCGCAGCCTTGCACTTAATTTCGTCCGTTACCGTCTGTGATACACCGCTCCATAAATCGGTCACTTCATAGCTGTCTGCAAAGGGTAAGTTTACGAATTCTTTCGCAGCCACGGCAGATATACGCAGGCTAAACTCGCGGCTTTCGGAGGCTTTGTTGAAAAAGCAAATCGCTACGTCGCCGTTGGCCAGAGGCTTCACCAGCGTATCCTGCAGCCCTGCGGAAGCGATTCTGCGGCACTGGACACCCAGCGGATCTTGGTCGATCGCAATCAGCGCCTTGTTTGTAACAATGCGCCAGGCGGTGTTAGTCGTATCAGCGGTGCCATCCTGCGCCAGGAAGGTGCGCACATCGTTGCCGAGAATCAGCGGCGCAGCCATCATGCACCAGAGCGTAAAATGCGCCTTATTTTCTTCATAATTCAGCGAGCCGTTGCCGACTTCCAGCATATCCGGGTCGTTCCAGCCGCCCGGACCCGCGCTTTTGTATAACCGCACGTTGATTTCATAAATCGCGAGGATGCTTGCCCAAAATGCTTTTATGTCCATGGTGGTGCGCCAGAGGTTGCCGGCTTTGCGCCCCCACCTCCACGGGAGGTTCATGCCCCATTCACAGATGGAATAGGTGATTTTCTTTTCGGGTACGCCAGCCGCCGCGGCATATTCACGGGTCGCTTTCTGCAAAGCAAGACCCATGGTTTTGTATTGATAAGCAGCAGAATCAAAGCGGGAAGCGATGGGGTTGAAAATTTTAATGCTGTTGACGCCTTTTTTCAGCTCGACCAACACCTGATGGCGTCCTTCTTTCGTGACAGCCCAGGTCGGCGGGATGATGGTGTCGCAGGCAAATTGCCCGTTAACCTCAATCACACAAAACTTTTCGCTGCGGTTCTTTTTGCGAATGCAGAGCGTCAGGGCATATAGACCGTCCTCGTCAACAACCACCTGCGGAAACGTTGCCGCGCCTGCCGCAAGCCCCAAGCCCGCGATATATTTTCCGGTTTCCATGCGGTCGTCCTGGACAATAGAGGCGTTGCCTTCGAGCACAGCGTCTTCCGCATTGTAAACGGTTTCAGCGCCGCTGCCGATTGGACTGACCGTAATCTTTTCGATGCTCGGTCCGCGCACAGGCAAAAGCTTGTGGTGGCAGTAATCATATTTGAAGTATTCGATTCCCCATTCGGCAAAGGTGCGCGCATCCAGATCCTCATAACCAAGGCTCGCGGGCAGGTCCTCGCATGTCAGTGTGCCGTTAGAGGAGTAGATTCCGAGCTTGATGCCGCGGGCGTTGACTTTTTCCGCAAGCGACGCTATCCCGCTCGGGAACGTCGCAAAGTCAGCCTGCAAGCGACCATTTGCGTCGCGGTGCGCGCTTTGCCAGCAGTCGTCAATGTTCACGTAATTGTACCCGGCTTCCACAAGACCGGTTTTTTTCATTGCGTCCGCTATTTCGACAATCAGCGATTCGCTGATGCGGTTACGGAACGTGTTCCAGCTGCTCCACCCCATGGGCGGCGTAAGAGCGGCACCGTTGTTGTAATCTTCGCCGAGGTCGATGTTCACTTTTACGATTTGCGCCAGCGACGCCGGATCCAGCGGAATTTCGTCCAGCTGATTTTTTGCTGCCTTGCCCAGTGTTTCGCCCAGGGCGATCCCTCCTGCCAATAGACCTGAGTTCTTAATGATGTCTATTAAAGACATATTCGCGCCTCCTTTTTGCATTTATTTCTGTATGTTTACAAGATCTCTATTTTTATTATATAAAATAAATATGAAAAAAGATAGTGGTCTGACAAATTTTTTTCTGCCTGCAAGCAGCACCAGTGAATGTTACGCAATCGCCGTGCTTTCTAAGTCCAGGCGGGCGATGATGTCCTGCTGTATCGCGGGCGAAAGGTCAAGAAAATTGACGAATGTGCCATGGATGCGCATAATGTAGACGCCGCTCGGCGCATATTTTTTCGGGTCGGCTAAAACCGTGCGCAGGGTTTCGGGCGTAGTAACGTTGACATAGAGGTAAAAGGGGCTGTTCTCCTGAGCGAAAAAGAGCGGTTTTAATACGTATTCATAGAATTGCTCTCCCCTGCCCTCAAAATCGGGCGCGGTGAAATAGCGGGGATCCAACCCCAAATGCGAGGCATAGCCGCCTTTAAATGAGCTGTAGGGCAGCCGTAACGCGGACAAAACACGCAGACCAAGCCCCATTTCCGCTTCGCCGAACAGAGGGTCAATACCGTAATTCAATTGCCCGCGCGCAAGCCTGCCGTCGGGGGTTGCGCCGACCCAATAGCCGTAAAGCAGATGCGTAGAGGGCGTGCTCCAGTCGGCACGGAAGGGATTCCCCAGATAGTTTTTGCGCGCGGAAACCATCTC
>JAVBSB010000161.1:0-3412 GCA_031547365.1 Oscillospiraceae bacterium
AATGGTACAGCTGCGAGAGCTGCAAAAGCAGCAGAAGGAGCAGCAGACCATTCTTGAAAGCAAAAAAGCCGAGCAGCAGACACAAAGCGCCCTGCTTGTAAAAGAATCGATGGAGCAGCGCGAAAAGCTGGAAATATTAGACGCGCAGCACGATGATATCAGCGCAACGCAGAATGAAATTTTCACGACAATCTCAAAGCTGAAAAAACAGACCAAGGAATCGGAAAAGATCCTTGAAAAAGACAGAAAAGCCCGCGAACAATTTGAAAAGCAGCTGGACCAGCTGCTGGCGCAAAAGCTTGCAAGCGGCATAATCTCAAAGGATGTCGGCAATAACGGCAAAATGATCTGGCCGTTCCCGCACCCCGGCTGTTATATCTCAAGCCCCTACGGCGCAACCTCGGGGCGCAGCCACGCCCACCGCGGGCTGGATATCTCAATCCGCGATAAATCCAAGTCCTACACGATTGTCGCGGCGCTGGACGGCGTTATTGTCGACCATGGATTTAACAGCTCCATGGGCAACTATGTTGTAATCGTACACGGCTATTACGCGCCAAAGGGGAAATATATCAAAACCACCTACATGCACCTGAAAAGCTTTTCCGCCGCTACGGTGGATAACGCAAAAATCAAAGCAGGCGTCGGCATCGGCATTATGGGCAATACCGGCAGAAGCACGGGTCCGCATCTGCACTTCCAAATCAACGAATTTACTTCCTCCGCTATGACCGACTCCAATCCGGTCAACCCGCTCAATTACGTATCGAACCCCTACGATTAAACCGATTAAAATTATTAAAATCTATCGGCATAGCCGGTAGATTTTTTTTGCAGGCAAAGTCCCCCCGTAGGGACGGCCGTCCTCGGTCGCCCGAAAGCCCATGTATTCTTTGTGCTCCGCACCACTCCTTCCGGCTCTGCGGAGCCACCTCCCTCACAAGGGAGGCGGAGGTTCTCACTAAAAATTTGCGGCTATAATCCCCAAGGCTCCCTCGTGAGGGAGCTCCTGCGCTCGGCGCAGGTGAGGGAGCATGCGGAGCATCCTTCTCCCTGTAGGGCGCTGACGCCAAGTGGCTGCTGCGCAGGCACTGGCGCGCCGTGTTTGAAACCGCTGTCGCCGCAACGAGACTTTCGATAGATTAAAACCAATCGCGGTGACTGAGGGAGCATGCGGAGCATCGTTCCCCTGTAGGGCGCGACGCCAAGTGGCTGCTGCGCAGGCACTGGCGCGCCGTTAGTGAAACTTTTGTAAGCACCGTTCCCCTGTAGGGCGCTGACGCCAAGTGGCTGCTGCACAGGCACTGGCGCGCCGTTAGTGAAACTAAGGCTCTTGTGCCTCTGTGAAGAAGATCCTTGCAAATTGCATTTGAACATGCTATAATACTTGTATTATTAATTTATAATAAGAGGGGGAACTTCCACATGCCTTTCGTAATTTCGCACCGAGGCGCGAATCGCCTCGCGCCCGAAAACACCATTCCTGCCTTTGAAAAATCGCTGGAATTCGGCGTGGACGGCTTCGAGAACGACGTTCATATGACCAAGGACGGCGTCCTGGTTGTCTGTCATGACGATACGGTCGACCGCACCTCCGACGGACACGGCTTTATCTGCGAGCAGACGCTGGAGGAGCTGCGCGCGCTGGACTTCGGCAGCTGGTTTTCGCCGGCGTTCATCGGCACAAAAATCCCAACGCTCGCGGAATTTTTCGCGCTGTGCGGTCCGCTCCGGGTGATTAACGTTGAAATCAAGCGCGCGCCGGACGGCTCTACAGCCAGCGCAGGCGCTGTCGTGCGTCTGGCGAAAGAAATGGGCGTGTTCGACCGCCTGATTATTTCCAGCTTTGATATGGATATGCTGCAGGCGTGTAAAACCGCAGACGCAGCTGCCCGCATTTGCTACCTTTTCTCTTTTAACAGCACCGACGCCGAAGACATTGCCGACGACCCGGTCGGCTTTGCAGAAAAATATAAGCTTTACGCCTATCATCCGCTGGCGCTGCTGGTCATGCCCGGATTCATCCAGGCGTGCCACGGCGCGGGCATCGTCATTAATCCCTGGACGGTAAACCAGGAGCATTCCATCGTCGCTATGCGCGATATGGGTATCGACGGCATTATCACCGACGAACCGGAGCTTTCCATGCGGCTGATCTATGGCGAATCCTAAAAAGCAAAAGGGCGATGTCGGCGAAGCCTGCGCCGCTGCTTTGATGGAGCAAAAGGGGTATACTATTATAGCCCGCAACTTTCGCACGCGCTTTGGCGAGATTGACCTCATCGCGCAGAATGAGCGTTTTTTGCTTTTTGTGGAGGTCAAAGCCCGCAAGGCGAATACACTGGTCTCCGCTGCGGAAGCGGTGGATGTGCATAAGCAGTCGCGTCTGCGCCTGGCTGCGGAAGAATATCTTGCGCAGCAGCCCACCGCGCTGCAGCCCCGCTTTGATGTCATTTGCCTCACCCTCGCGCCGCAGCCTGCGTTGCAATGCTGGATAGAAGATGCGTTTTAGGATGCGCAGAATGTTAAATGAGTAGGAGGCTTATGCATTGGAAATGATATTTGATATCGCAGTAACTGTATTCGTCGTCGGTATTGTTGCTTTGTTGAGCGTAATTTTGATCAAAAACGCCCGGCAAACGAAGGACGGCGGAACCGTTTCCGGCTTTGTATTGCCGACCTTGCCACAGGGCAGGTTCAGGCTTGTGCAAAGCAGCGGTTCCATGTTTTCGGGCAAGATGGAAATTTATGTAGACACACGAACCGGCGTGGAATATTTGCTGGTCATCCGGAGCGGAAGCATCGCCGTCACGCCCATGCCGGAACGCAGGCAGTGACCTGACTCAGAAAGGATCTTTACCATTACTGAACAAATTGATGCCCCCGAACGGGCAGCCCTTGCCGCGGTGGATACCGGGGCATATGACATCGAAGACTCCCTCGCGGAGCTTTCCGAGCTTGCGCGCACGGCAGAAATCGAAGTGACCGCAACCGTCGTCCAGAACCGTGAATCACCGGATAACAAGAGTTATTTCGGTAAAGGCAAGCTGGATGAGCTGAAAGAGTGCGTAGAAGCCAACGAGCTTTCGCTTGTGATTTTCGATGACGAGCTGAGCCCCTCGCAGCTGCGCACCATAGAAGATCACCTTAAAACGCGGGTGATCGACCGTACCATGTTAATTTTAGATATCTTTGCGCAGCGCGCAAAGAGCCGCGAGGGCAAGCTGCAGGTGGACTTGGCGCAGCTGAAATATTCGCTGCCGCGTATTACCGGGCAGTGGTATGGTCTGTCGCGCCAGGGCGGCGGCATCGGCACGCGCGGTCGCGGCGAGACGAAATACGAAACCGACCGCCGTCACGCAAAAACAAGAATCCGTAAGCTCGAAGCCGAGCTGCGCGAGCTGGAGCAGCA
>JAVBSB010000171.1:0-4615 GCA_031547365.1 Oscillospiraceae bacterium
CTTTTCATATGCATTTTTCCCGTCGATGCGCATCGCTGGCGGACAATATGGGAATGCAATCCTCAGTGCTTTTCCCATCTCAAATATAAAATTAACTGAATTGCCCGCGCCGGGCGGCATTGAGCCACGCGCGTTAGGTCAGGCGGATATCATAGTTAATGGGGTTCCTGTGCGCCTGTTTGCAACGCATTTGAGCTATGAGAGCGCCGAAGCCCGCACAATGCAATTGAACGAAATAAATAAAGCGCTCAGCACCGCTCCGTCGCGCTCATTCCTTCTGGGCGGAGATTTTAACATCTCTTCCTATTCCGAATACGCACTATTGGACGGTACGGCGTCTGCTTGTGCTGACGATATACCAACCAAAGAATACCTGATGATTGACAATATCTTCAGCGATACATCTAAAATGCTGAAGGATGTACGTATTGTGCCTACAAAGTTTTCGGATCATGATCTTTTGCTCTGCAGCGTTCTTATACCTCATAGATAGGCAATACAATTGTTTGTAGTTTACGGCAAGCTAAAACACTTGTCATATTATGTCAATAAAGCGCTGAAGGTAAAGGTTGTTGCCTTGTCGCAATTATAAACCCTTTGATTTTCAACCTATACATGGCGTTTTGTTGTAAAGCCTTCAGCTTTGCACGGACTTTAAACAGCGGGCAAAACACCTGCCCGCTGCGTATCAGGTCGCGTGGTTTCAGGAATTCAAGATCAAGTAAAAATAGGCGCATGCCCTTGACTTTCCTGCCGCGCTGTGCTATGCTGTTTTAAAGAAATTTACGGTGCGGGGTTAATGCGTGTGCTGAAACGTTTGATCTGCGTCCTAATTACAGCCGCAATGCTGTTGGGCTTGTGCGCCTGTACCATCCCGGAGCAGGACAAGAGTGTTTTCACAACCGCATATGCAAAAACGGCTGATACATTTTTTGCTGTCCGCTATGTTGAGGACAACGCAAAGCTATACTATGCGCCATTGAATGACCTTCAGCATCAAAAGGCAATGGACCTGCCAAGCATTGACCCGGCGGCGGAGTTAGAGCGCATTGAAATCTGCGGCCTTACCGCCGAGCATCTTTATGTCTGTTTTATAGGCAGCCACGCTGACAATTATGAGCTTAACTTGATGTGCCTATATCGTATTTCGCTGAAGACTTTGGCGTTTGATTTGCTGTTTGAAGACGATCAAGCGTCAAAGGTTTTGCCTTCTGTATGGTACAACGCAAAAAGCAATTCACTGCTGATCGGTCGGGTTGACGGGGATCATCTGGATATTGACGCGTTTGATCCGGATACAAAGGAACGCAGCGAAATTTTTAACGGCGACCAAATTTTATCAACGCTGTGGCTTTACCGCTGGAACACCGCCCCAAAAGGTGTTGTGTTTTTAGAAGAAGTCAAGACCGACAACGCAAGCGAATCAAGCTTTATTATGATTGACGGCAAAAACAGAGCAGCGCATGTCAATTTTTCGTTTTACGAAAACGCAATGCAGGCAGATGTGAAAAAAGCGCAAAACCAGGCGGAAAACTTGCTGCGGCGTAATGACCTTATCTCATACGCAAGCTGCGCGGGCTATACATACTACGTAGAATCAGATACCCTGTTCCGCATGAAAACCGACGGAACCGAAAAGACGATGCTTAACAATACGATGTGTTTTACGCAAGTGCTTGCCGTCAATGACCGGTTATATGGTTTGATTCGTGCCGCCGCCGTAAGCGATGACGACTTTGAGCAGGAAAAACTATGTGCGCTGGATGAAAACGGTAAGGTGATTCAAACGATTGCGCAGGGTTATTCGGGCGACGACAACTGCTACGGAATAGAAGCGCTGAGCAATCGGGTCCTTATGATGAACCATTACGTCTATGGTGGCTTAGCGTTCCATGCGCTGTATGACCCTTCGACAGACACGCTTTTTTCCGGCTTTTAATGAACGCAGCCCTGAACGGCGGAAAATGCAGGGTAATATTATTTTAGGAGGATTTTTTTTGGGTAAGTTAAATCAAATTGATCAGGCAGCGGACAGCAAGGGCTCCGTCATTGCGACGCTTTGGCAGTTGGTTAAGTTTACAGCGGTCAGCCTGATCGCTTTTGTTGTGCAGTTTGGGCTGCTCAATATCTTGTTGCTTTTGCCGCAAATTAAAGCGGCGCTCGAAACGCCTTATGCGTTCTGGATTTTTTCCGCCGACGGCGCGGACAAGAACGGTCTGGGGTACTTCATTGCCTTCAACATCGCAAACATTACCGCCCAGATCGTCGCATTTTTCGTCAACCGCAAAAAGACCTTCAATTCTTCCGTGAACATCGCAGCCACGCTGCCGATTTACATCGTGTTTACGATTGCTTTGATCTGTTTTTCTGCCTGGCTTGCGCCAATATTGCAGGCGTTTTTCGTCAATTTAGGTCTTACGGAACAGCTTTCCGCAAACGCTTCCGCCATGGTATGCAGCTTCATACAATTCATTCTTTACTTTCCCGTTGACAAAATCCTATTTCATCAGAAAAAGAAAAAGGCGTAGAAACACTTGCGCGGGCATTGAAAAAGCTATATAATAGACCATGCAAATTTACGATATGGAAGGATTTATCTATGGCTAAAATCACGTTTATGGGCGCGGGCAGCACCGTATTTGTCCGCAACGTTTTGGGCGACGCCCTGTGCACCCCCTGCCTGCGGGAAGGCGAATTCGCGCTTTACGACATTGATCCTAAGCGGCTGGAGGACAGCGAAATTATTCTGGGCGCGCTTAACCGCAACGTCAACGAAGGCCGCGCAAAAATCACAACGCACCTCGGGCCGGAGCAGCGCAAAGAAGCCCTGCGCGGAGCTGATTTTGTCATCAACGCAATTCAGGTAGGCTTTTATGAGCCCTGCACCGTCATTGATTTTGAGGTGCCGAAAAAATACGGCCTGCGCCAAACCATCGCCGACACCATGGGCATCGGCGGCATCATGCGCGCGCTGCGCACCATCCCCGTGCTGGCGGACTTTGCCGCTGACATGCGCGAGGTCTGCCCCGACGCGTGGTTCATCAACTACACCAACCCCATGGCGATGCTCAGCGGCTATATGCAGCGCTATACGGGCATAAAGACAGTGGGACTTTGCCACAGCGTGCAGGGCTGCTCCTGGCATTTGCTTGGCGACCTGGGCATGGAAGATAAGCGCGAGGGCCGCCGCGAGCTGATTGCCGGCATCAACCACCAGGGCTGGCTGCTGGAAATCCTGGACAAAGACGGCAACGACCTCTATCCGGAAATCCGCCGCCGCGCCGCCGCGAAAAACGCCAACGAAAAACACGGCGACATGGTGCGCTACGAATACATCCGCCGCCTAGGCTACTACTGCACCGAAAGCAGCGAGCACAACGCGGAATACAACCCCTGGTTCATCAAGTCGCGCTACCCGGAAATGATCGACAAATACAACATCCCGCTGGATGAATACCCGCGCCGCTGCGTCAACCAAATCGCAGGCTGGGAGCAAGAGCGCGCCAACATACTTGCCGACGGAAAAATCACCCATGAGCGCAGCCACGAATACGCCTGCATGATTATGCAAGCGCTGACCACAGGCGAACCCTTCACCTTTGGCGGCAACGTGCTCAACACCGGGCTGATTGACAACCTGCCCGCCGATGCCTGCGTGGAAGTGCTCTGTGTAGCCAACGGCAAGGGCATCCACCCAACGCATGTCGGTCGTCTGCCGGTACAGCTTGCCGGTCTGAACATGACCAACGTCAACGCGCAGCTGATGACCATCGAGGCCGCGCGCACGCGCAAAAAAGAGGATATTTACATGGCAGCCATGCTTGATCCCCTCACCGGCGGCGAGCTCAATATGGACGACATCGTCGCCATGTGTGACGAGCTCATCGAAGCGCACGGACCGTACATGGCGATGTATAATTAGACGGTAGATGTTAGACTTTAGATATTAGACTTTGGAATTTTGGCGACAGAAAAGCCACAGGGACCGCGTAAAGTATGCGGTCCCTGCTTTTTATTATGTCCGCTTCCGCACGCGCAGGGGAATTCCCATGTCGTCCGCAAGAGCTTGGCATTGCGCGATTTCCTCCGGCGTGAGCACATCCACAACCGTAAGGATCACCTTCGGGAAAAGGGCTTTGCAGTCCCGCGCAAAACGCAGCATCGCGGTATATGCCGCTTCGCCATAGCGTGAGCGGACCAGCTCGTCATAGCGCGCGGCATTCGGCGCATTCAGGCTGATGGACATGGTATCGATCAAGCCTTTCAGGATTGCCGCGCCGGGCTTGTCGTTGATCAGGTCTCCGAGACCGTTGGTATTCACGCGCAGCAAAATGCCGGGGTAGTTCTGTTTGAGCCACGCAGCGCTGCGCTTGAGATTTTCTAAGGCGCAAAACGGCTCGCCGTAGCCGCAGTAGGTCACTTCTTTTGCTTGCGAAAAATCATAGGCTGCCAATGCCTGTTGAATTTCAGTCCAGGCGGGGTCGGCTGTGTGCCAGAGCGACTGCGCACTGCCCACACCGCTCTGCTCGCCGCGAATGCAAAAAACGCAGGCGCAGGGACACTGGTTGGTGATGTTAAGATAGGGCTTGCCGCCCAGAGTATAAATGATATCCGC
>JAVBSB010000051.1:0-3717 GCA_031547365.1 Oscillospiraceae bacterium
GCAGGCATTCAACAAGCGTATGGTGCGCGCTCTTCGGTACCCAGCGCGGCATCCGTCCGGGGCGGCGGTTGTTCGCATAAGTAAGGCAGCGGCCGGCGTCGATCAGCTGCGTTTCGCCGATGGCTCCGGTGGGGCAGGCTTTGCGGCACAAATCGCAGCCTTCGCAGACCGCCATACGCAGGTCGGTACATACAGGACCGTCATAGGGGACGTCCGTGTAGCACGCGCCCAGGGCTGCATAACTGCCGCAGCCGTCGACATAGCAGATGTTGTTGCGGCCATATTGCCCCAGACCGCTCAACACTGCCAGCAGCTTAAACGAAACGCCTTTCGTATGTGCCGTCCGGCAGTCCAAAGAGGCAACAATGTCTTCCCAGAGCCGCCCGGGCATAGGCGCATTGACGCAAGTAGGCGGAATGGGAATTTCAATCGTCTTGTCGCCGCGGTGCAGCGCGAGCTTCGCGCCCGGGCGAGGGCAAGCCGTCACCAGAAAAGACTGCGGCTCGAAATCCAGCTTAGGTGGCTGATGCTTGCGAAAATGGGCAACGCCGTTGCGCAGCCACTGGGTATCCGGTCCGCGCAGCAGCAGCGTATCGTAGTGTTCATTGATCTGCTCTATTGCGCTGATAGGCAAAAACGCCGCTCGAAACCCCTCGGCTTCGAGTTGAGATATAAGTTCGGACGCAGTAGTTCTCATTTCTGCATTCTCATTTCTCAATTTTAATAGGCTTCCCACGCCTCCAGCGTCGCAAAGCCGCGGGCTTCTTCTATCACCACTTTGAGCCTGCGCAGGCGGCGTTCAGTAAATTTTATGATGCGCTTGTGCCCGACAACGGTGCAGGACTCAATTTTTTTCCAAACGGATTTGCCTTCAGTCTTACAGTTTTCGTCATAATACAGCGAGAATTTTTCAATCTGCTGCCCTGTGGCAATGTGCTCCTTCAGCACAACTTTGTCGATATCATAGTCGTCGCCAAGGTCCAGCACAAGCTCGGCTTTTTTATCGAAGGGACCGCTGTGCCAATAGGTGTCTTTGCCCGGGTCAAGCGTCATCTGCCCCGTGTGTGCTTCATCGAGATGGCAGCTGTCGCTGACAATTGAGCCCTCCGCCAGATTTTCCTTAAAATCAATTTGCAGCTGCGCGCCCAGCGAAATCAGGGTCTCTAAATCCCGCTGCGCGATCAGACCGTCTGTGTTCGGGGGGACGTTGAGCAGCAGCGACGCGTTGGCTCCCACGCTTTTGTAATAGATATCACGCAGCTTTGACAGCGGCTTGACGGTATAATCCTCTTTTTCGTGATAAAACCAGCCGTCGCGGATGCTCACGTCGACCTCGGCGGGATGCCAAACCAACGGTATCCCCTTTGCCTTAGTTAAGGCCTTGCGCGAACCCAAGTCCCAGTAGGTTTGGTCGCCTATCTTCTTGGGTACAACGCTCCATTCGCTGGAACGGCAGACCCCCGCCTCGTTGCCCACCCAGCGCACGTCCGGTCCGCAGACGCTGATGCAGGCGTTCGGCTGCAGCTCGCGCACGATTTCGTAATAGCCGTCCCAGTCATACGCCTGCTTGCGACCGTTCTTGCCTTCGCCGCAGGCGCCGTCGAACCAGACGCAAAACAATTCGCCGTAGCCTGACAGCAGCTCGCGCAGCTGGCGCTTATAAAAATCGTTGTAGGCTTCCCCTTGACCATAAGTCATTTCGTGCCTGTCCCAGGGGCTAAGATATATCCCGAATTTAAGCCCGTATTCGCGGCAGGCATCTGCGGCTTCTTTTACTATATCGCCCTGACCGTCCTTCCACGGGCTGTTGGCAACGGAGTGATTCGTGACCTGCGTCGGCCACAGACAAAAGCCGTCGTGGTGTTTCGCGGTGATAATCATGCCCTTCATTCCTGCCGCGCGGAAAATCCGCGCCCATTGGCGGCAATCCAGCTTTTTTGGATTAAAAAGGTTCGGGTTCTCGTTGCCGGTCCCCCACTCCTGATTTGTGAATGTATTAATTCCAAAATGGATGAAACCATAAAATTCGAGCTCGTTCCAGACCAGCTGGCGCGCGCTGGGCACAATCCGGGCGGCTTCTTCAATGCGAGGCGGTAATTTGGGCATAACAAACTCCTTTTTTATTATAAATAAAAACACAACTACAAATATGCAGACCTTTAAACTGCATCGTCTAAAGTCTAACGTCTGAGGTCCGGCGTCTATCTTACCATACCCCTAATGAAAAGTAAAGTAAAAAGAGCAAGAAAACAGTTGACAACCCACATTTTATGAGGTACTATGTTACCGATTATGGATGAAAGCGGGACTCTTAATGGGAAGAATGGAACGAATTGGTATTTTAACCTCCGGCGGCGACGCGCCCGGCATGAACTCTGCTGTCAGAGCTGCCGTTTTTGCCGCGCGCACCAAAGAAATCAAGCTGTTCGGCGTTCGCAGAGGCTACCAGGGGCTGTATGACGGCGACTGGGAAGAGCTTACCCTGGAAAAGGTTGACACGGTCTATTCCCGTGGCGGCACATTTTTACGCACCGCGCGCTTTGCTCCCTTCAGCGACTCGCAGCGCCGCCCGGCTGCGATTAAAAAATGTATCACAAACTGCAAAAAAGAAGGCATCCAGGGGCTGATCGTCATCGGCGGCGACGGCTCGTTCCGCGGCGCGCGCGATTTATCGCTTGCGGGTCTGCCCTGCGTCTGCCTCCCCGGCACCATTGACAACGACATCGCCTGCACGGAATATACAATCGGGTATGACACAGCGCTGAATACTGTTATGAATTTGGCGGATACCATCGCCGACACCGCGCGTTCACACGACCGCTGCATGGTGCTTGAGATTATGGGCAACCGTGCCGGCGACCTGACGCTCTACGGCGGGCTTGCCGCAGGCGCAACCGCGATTATGCTCACGGAATTCGGCGGGCTGGCGTTCCCGAAAGAGGGCGAAATGACGCCGGCAGAAATCTCGCAGTTTGAGCAGTCGCTCATTGCGCGGGTACGCATAGCAAAAGCCGCCGGCAAAAAGTATTACCTCATTTTTGTTGCCGAAGGGATAACCGGTAAAAAAGACAAGTACGGCCGCACCCTTTACCCCGGCGGCGTAGAACACCTTGCGAAGGTAATACAAAACCAGACCGGTATCGAAACCCGCGCCGACGTTTTGGCTTATGTACAGCGCGGCGGGCTGCCGACTGCCCGCGACCGCGTTATGGCTACACAAATGGGCGACCACGCTGTCAATCTGCTTGCGCAGGGCATCAGCAACCGCGTTGTGATCATCGACAAGGGCGAAATCAAAGACATTGATATCTATGAGGCGCTAAAAATGCCGAAGCAGCTCTGCGAAGAAGATTATGACCTTGCGTGGAGAGTTTCGTTATAATTTTACGATTGGTAATTAACGTTTAGGAAAGCAGGAGTAACAGGTAACATATTGGACGAGTTGAACTTAGCCGCATGCCTTCAATGGCGGCGGGAGATCCTGGAGCGCGAATTTGCCCGTATGAACGACATGCAGCGGCAGGCGGTGTTTTGCGTTGAAGGTCCTCTGCTTGTGCTTGCGGGCGCAGGCAGCGGAAAGACCACCGTGTTGGTGAACCGCATCGCGAACATTCTGCGCTACGGCGACGCGTGGCATTGCGGGCGCTTTGCATATGAGCCCGACGCACAGGATATGGATGACCTCAGAGCCGCCGCGCAGGGTGATGAAGCCGCGAA
>JAVBSB010000144.1:0-3504 GCA_031547365.1 Oscillospiraceae bacterium
TCGCTTATACTAAGTACTTCGGAAGCTTCGACACCGGCGACCTGGTGACATCCGCAAAGCTGATCAAAGAATACATAACAGTGGACTATCCCCATATCGGTTTGCCTATTATGTTCTTTTTGCAGATCTTTCATGTGGTGATCTCCTTCATTCCGGCGGCGTTGATCTCCTTTGCCACCGGCATGATCTATGGCTGGCCGATGGCGATGCTGCTCGGCTCCGTCGGCGCGACCATCGGTTCTATCATCTCGTTTTATCTTGCGCGTATTCTTGGGCGCAAGGTGGTTACGCTGTTCGTCAAACAAAAAAACATGGATAAGCTTGAGAATATGCTTTCGGGTGATATGTCGATGTTTGTATTGCTGATTTTATTTTTTCTCCCCACGCCGAAGGACTTTTTCTCCTACTTTTTGGGTCTAACCAGCATCAAAGCGTGGAAATACTTTATTATTTCCGCCATCGGTCGCCTGCCGGGTATGTTCATTACCTGCTACCTTGGCGCAACGATAGCAAACCGCAATTATGCGGTGATGATCGGCTGCGTTGTGTTTATGGTGGTTGCGGTGACCATTATGTTCTTCTTAAAAGATAAAATTTTTGCCCTGTTAAAAAAAGAAAAGCCCGCTGAGGTTATACCGGCGGCACAATCAAAGGGGGATGCAACATGAAAAAAAAGCCGCAACGCGGCTCCGCGCCGCAGCCAGACCATATTATGCTCAGCCTTAACGGCGACGCGCGTACCTGCCGCGCAATTACATGGCGCACCAGCGAAGAAATTACAGAAGGCTATGTGGAATACTGGCAGACCGGTACGCAGGAAAAACAACGCTGCGCGGGCGCTGTAGACCGCTTTGAAAGCGACATTGATGTCAGTCAGATTCACTGGGGACTTTTGAAGGACCTTAAGCCCGGCACGCAGTACGAATACACCTGCGGCGACAGCGCGAACCGCGCGGGACCGTTTTGCTTTTCCACCGCGCCGGAGAAAATTGAAAAATTTAAGTTCCTCTGCTTTACCGACCAGCAGAAGGGCGATCCGTTTGATCTGCCGGATTACAGCGAATTTCAGGCATATGTCTCAGGCTTGTTGGAGGAGCACCCTGATACCGCGTTTATTCTCACAGCAGGGGACAATACCGACTGCGGTCAGCACGAACAGCAGTGGAACGGTCTGTTTGCGACCGGATGGAAGGGGATAGCCGAGCGTGTGCCTGTTATGATGACCCTGGGCAACCACGACAACCGCGGCTTTGCGGACTATCGCCACGGCGTTGGCCGGTATTATTCCGAGCCGGGCGAATTTTTCTGTAAGCAATTCCAGGGCGCGTATCCAGACAACGGCCCGGAGGGCTGGAAAACCGAAAATTATTATTTTAACTACGGCAATGCGCAGTTTAACGTGCTGGGTCTTACGGGCGACGAGGAGCGCAACACATGGATGCTCGAAACGGCAGGTAAGCTGCCGAAGGATATCTGGAAAATCAGCGTGTTCCACTTCCCTGTGCTTTCCGGCGGGGCAAACATTGAAGTCAACGACTACCCGCCGCTGCGGGAGGGGCTTGCCTGCTTTGACCTGTCTTTTGCGGGGCATGAGCACAGCTTTGCGCGCAGCTTTCCCTGCCGCAACGCAGAATTATTTGACAAGCCTTCGCAGGGGACAGTACACTATACTCTGGGCAACGGCAACCGCAACCCGCCCGGGACGCGCGCGACAACGAAGGTTTGGCACACCAACTACTTCCCCATGGAAGAAAAGCTTTCGGGCGTATGTATAGCAGAGGTAGAGGGGCAGAAAATGACCCTGACCTATCAGCTGGAGGATGGCAGAATTATTGACCGGTGTGTCATTGACAAGGCAAGCGATAGCATTATGCCCTATGCGCAGCCACCTATTTATGGTCCGAACCGTACGCGCATGCTCTTTAAAGGAATGGACCTGGGCGTATGCCAAAGCTCCACGCCCTGCGAACAGCGCGAGGGGATTTGGTTCTGTCCGCTGGCTATTTTAACGGTTTATGTCGGCGGCGGGGCGGTCAAAAGCCCCGGGCAATGCCGCCTGGAAGCCTATGGTTATTGGGCAGAATTCACCGAGGGCAGCGATATTGCGCAGACAAGCCGGGGAGCGCTGAAGCTTCCCGCGCCGGTGTACCGCGGACACAAAGAGCAATTGTATATCCCTGTCGAGGGCAGCGCGGCGCTCGATTTTCTATGGGAATATGCGCCGCGCAACAATTTTATCAACTTTGAGCACCCCAGCGAGGACAATCAGGTAACCATACAGCCATAAACAGTCCATAAGGAGAAAGTCATGATTAATTTTTCATTTCATCTGCCGACAAGGCTTTATTACGGAAGGGACGAGCAGAAGAACATCGGCGCATACCTCAAACCTTATGCGTCAAAAATACTGCTGCACTACGGCGGCGGAAGCATAAAGCGCAGCGGGCTGTATGACGAGGTTGTTGCCTCGCTGAACGAGGCGGGCATCGCCTTTGCTGAGCTGGGCGGCGTTGCGCCGAATCCGCGCTTAGAGCTTGTGTATCAGGGAATTGAGCTATGCAGGCGCGAAAATGTTGAGCTGATACTCGCGGTCGGCGGCGGGAGCGCAATCGACTCCGCGAAGGCCATCGCCTTGGGTCTTTGTTACGACGGCGACGTGTGGGACATCTATAATGACGATATCATCACAGGCAGAGCCTTGCCGGTTGCCGCAATTCTCACGCTCCCCGCAGCGGGCAGCGAAATGAGCAAATCCAGCGTGATTACGAACGAAGCGCTGCAGCTGAAATACGGACACAGCGACAACGTGACCCGCCCGATTATCAGCGTAATCAACCCGGAGCTGTTCTTCACCCTGCCAAAAGAGCAAGTCGGCTATGGGGTCGCCGACATGATGAGCCATATTTTTGAGCGGTATTTTACCCGGACCGACCATACGGACATTTCGGATGAGCTTTGTCAGGGTACACTGCGTGCCATTATGCGCAATGCGCCGCTTGTGCTCGAGAATCCGCAGAATTATGACGCCTGGGCAGAAATTGGCTGGGCGAGCACGCTGGCGCACAACGACCTGCTCGGTCGTGGGCGCGAAGAGGACTGGGGCTGCCACGGCATGGAGCACGAGCTCAGCGCGATTTATGATATTGCCCACGGCGCAGGTTTGGCTGTGCTCACGCCCTTTTGGATGGAATATGTTTACCGTGAAAACATGCCAATGTTTTTACAATTTGCGCATACTGTCATGGGTGTGCCGTGCGGGCGCGACCCCGAAGCGGAGATTTTTGAAGGCATCGCCCGCCTGCGGCAGTTTTTCAGTTCTTTGGGGCTTCCTTCGACTCTGTCCGAAATGGGCATTGGCACCGAGCACCTGGAGGAAATGGCGAAGAAAACCACCGGTGCCGCCTTCGGCGAGGAATACGGCAAGGGTCGGTTTTTTAAGCTGAAGTGGCAGGATGTGTTGGCGATCTATCAGATGGCGGAATAATATATTTTTGTGTTATTTAA
>JAVBSB010000041.1:0-5931 GCA_031547365.1 Oscillospiraceae bacterium
GTCCCTGCGATTCGTAAATCGCAGTGTGATTTATGGTGAAAGGAGGCTCCCTTGGCACGCATCAAAAAGCAAACTGCACCGACAAGCAAAGCAATCCGTAGAAACATCATTTGGCGCATCGCGATGTACATACGTCTGTCACGCGAGGACGGCAACGACGAGAGCGACAGCGTGGTGAACCAAAAGAAAATCCTCAAAGAATACCTGGAGCAATTTTTCGATGGGCAGTACGAAATTGCCGGTTTTTATGTTGATGACGGTCTGACAGGCACAGACGACACACGCAAGGATTTTATGCGCATGATTCAAGACATCGAACAAGGGCTCGTGAGCTGCGTGGTGTGCAAAACCTTGTCGCGCGCGTTCCGTAACTACTCCGACCAGGGCTACTATCTTGAGTATTATTTCCCGCAGAAGAACGTGCGCTTTATCTCCACCGGCGACCCCAAAATCGATACCTTTACCAATCCGGAAGCCATCACCGGGCTGGAGGTGCCCATCACCGGCTTGATGAACGACCGCTTCGCCGCCCGAACCTCCAGTGACATCCGCCGCACCTTCGCCACCAAGCGCCGCAACGGCGAATTTATTGGAGCCTTTCCGCCCTATGGCTACTTAAAAGACCCGCAGGATAAAAATCGTTTGATTCTGGATCCGGAAACCGTGCCTGTCAAGCGTGACATTTACCGTTGGCTGGTGCATGAGGGCATGAGCCTGAACGGCACCGCGAAAAAGCTCAACGAACTGGCAATACCAAATCCCACGGCTTACAAACGGAGCAAAGGCTGGAATTACAGCAACCCGCACGCGAAGGACAACGATGGGCTTTGGGTTGGCAGCACGATCCGCCGCATGATACTGGAACAAGTCAATTTGGGGCATATGGTGCAGGGCAGGCAGCGCGTGGTGAGCTACAAAGTACACGACACCGTTGCGGTTCCGGAGGATGAGTGGTTCGTCAAGCACAACACCCACGAGCCGACCTTCACGCAAGAGGAATACGACAACCTTGCGCGGCTGTTGCAGCGCGACACCCGAACACCCAACGGCGAACGCAATGTGCATCTGTTTGCGGGCTTTCTAAAGTGCCACGACTGCGGCAAGGCCATGCGGCGCAAGCCGTCCAAAGGCTATGTTTATTATGTCTGCCGCACCTATGCGGAAAAATCGCAAACGCGCTGCACACGGCACGGTATTCGTGAAGATGAGCTTGTTAACCTGGTCTTATCGGCCGTGCAGGCACAGATCACTCTATTGGATTCCATTGCGGGAATCGCGGACGAAGTCAATCAGTCGCCCGAAGCGGATGCGCAGTCGCAGCGCATTGAAAAGCTGTTGGCCGAAACGCATCGGGAGCTTGAAAAAACACAAAATCTCTATGATGGACTTTATGCGGACTGGAGAACGGAGCATATCACGCAAGCGGCTTATCAGCGCATGAAAGCAAAATGCGAGGTAAAAGAGGCGCAGCTTTGTGAGGCTGTTGAGCAGCTCAAGAAAGAGCAGCACAATCTAACCAAAAACATAACATCACAAAGCGCAGCATTCACAACCTTCCTCAAGTACAAAAACGTACAGCAGCTTGACCGCGCCCTGCTAACCGAACTGGTGGACACGATTCATATCTATGAGGGTAAAGAAATTACCGTTTGCTTTCGATTTGAGGATGAGCTGAGGCGAATCACAAAGTTTGCACAAGCAAAAAAAGCTATCGAACAGGCAGCATAAGCAGACCAAATGAAGTGCGGTGGCAACCGCCATTTTCTTCAAGCGCTAGTTGGGCGTAAATGGTTGCATCTACGGGTGCTACGGGTGCAACAGGCATTACTGGCGCAACAGGCTTTGATGGTCTGAGCATCACGGGACCGACCGGAGTCACGGGTGCCACCGGAGCCACGGGCGCTGACGGTCTGAGCATCACGGGACCGACAGGTGCAACGGGAGTCACAGGAGCCACGGGTCCCGTAGGCTTGCAGGCGTTCGGCGGAATGTTTACCACCCTCGCGGCGGCGATGCCCATGGCGACGCCCGGCACGCAGTACCAAATCGATATGCCAACGGCAATGCCGCTTTCCAATATGACTTATTTTCTCAGCCAGCTCGGCGTTTCGGTTGCGGGTACGTACGAAATTATCTACAGTGTGCGCGGTTCCTGCGCCACAACCGGTCAGTTTACGCTTGCGATTTGGCTCAACGGCGTCAATCTTATGAATACCCCCATTACAGTCAACGTGATTGCCAACCAACCCTTTGAAATTACGGGCAACATGATTACCGATTTACCGCTCAACGGAAACATCAGCATGCGTGCTTCCTCCAACGTATCGCAGCAGCTGAATATCCTCGCCGGTCAGGGCGCAACCGTGACGCTAAAAAAACTAAGCAATCCATAAGCTTTTACTAAAAATACAGCATCCCCCTGACAGTTTTTCGCTGCCAGGGGGAATATATTACTTTCATGTGCCGCAGTTCGGCAAGTATGCGCCGAGTTCCTTCAGCGACTTTTGCAGAGCGGTGATTTCAAACGTACGGATATCTCCGCCTTTTTCACTGGCAAGCGCCGCCGCCATACCTGCCGCCTGCCCTGTGATGAAGCAACCGGGCATTACGCGTATGGAAGCCTCCATTTCCCGGTCAGTACAGACACAGCGCCCCGCCACAAGCAGGTTTCCGAAGCCTTTGACCGTCATGCAGCGGTAGGGAATGCCGTAATTCTCGCCTTTATTATAGCGCAATGCTGTATAGGCTTTCATAAAGCCATCATAACCCTGCTTCGTATTTTCGGCTGCGTGTATGTCTATTGGATAAGAAAAGCGTCCAATTTCATCGTAAAAATTCGCGCGGGAAATAAAATCATCGACACAGAGCCTGTAATCGCAGTCAATGCGGCGCGTTTCGCGTATCCCGATCTGCGGCGCGGTAATGACCAGCTCCATATTCTCAAAGCCCATAAGGTATTCTTTGTAATATTGCCTGTATTCCTGCATCTGCCGCCTGCCCTTGACCATGCCCTCCGTCAGTGACGCGGCGTCAGAGCCGTCTATATCATAGACATGCCCCGCGTTTGACCCGCCGATGCCCGTTGCGATGCGCCACATTCCAGGCAGATGCCTATCCTCATTCGTAAATACCTTATTCGCAAACGCTTTATCCAGCGCCTGCGTATTGCTGCCCTGCACATTCTCCCAGTCAATGCCCGCCCATAATCCGCAAAGCGTTGCTGCCATCATTTTACCGTCCACGCCGCCTTTTTGATATCCCGCGCCTGCAAGCGCAGCAAAATCGCCGTCGCCCGTACAGTCGATAAAAGCCTTTGCCCGCACGGCATAGGTCTCGCTTTTTCCATTACAGACAGCATATTTTACCCAGCCGTCTTCAATGACTGCGTCAATCACGCCGGTAAAAAAGCAGAACTGTACGCCTGCGTCTGCCACGACCTGATCATAAAAAAGCTTTAATAGCTCCACAGGGATGCTGTCGGGGCAGTAGGGCTTAAAATTCTCCGGACAATTGTCAATAAGATAATCGCGTACTTCTTTTCCGAACCCGCCCGCGAGAAAGTGCTCGCCGTCTGTAAAGGGCATAAACGCAGGCACAAGCGACTGCGAGGCTGCGCCGCCGAACGCGCCTGCAGCCTCAGCAAGAAATACGCGTTTACCCTTGCGTGCCGCCGTAACCGCAGCCGCGATCCCCGCCGGTCCTCCGCCCGCGACGAAAATATCAACGTCATATTTTACGGGTAATATTTTTTGGTAATCAATGGTCATAACCTGCTCCTTATCAGTAATCATTCCTAATTATTCAATTTTACGTTTTCTGGGTGCGATTGTCAAGAAACAACAGTTGAATTTTTCATTTTTTTATGTTATTATTTCAGAAAGAAAACAAAACAAAAAGGAGCGTTATTATGATCCCTCTGCAAGGCTTGGTCGCTGTATTGGTCAGCATATTTTCCTTTTTCTCATTTTTAGTCAGTCCGGCAACTGTTTATGAGCCAAAGGAGGAAGGCGTTCTGCTCAATGCGTCGGTGCTTTCCGACCTGCATGTCGGTCCGCGCAATCCCCTGCTGCAATACTATGTAGACAAGGCATTCCGCAGCGCCTCTGCCGCAAAAGACGGCAGCGATGCCCTGGTAATTCTTGGCGACAACACCATGGACGGCATGGAACAGCAATACCTTGCGTTATACACCTCGCTGCTGCTGAATAACTCAGCAAAAAACCTGCTGGTCGCCTCAGGCAATCATGACGTGTGGAGCTCCGGCGGGTTCCATAAGGCGGCAGAGCGTTTCATTACTTATAACAACCTCTACTCCGGCAACCCCATAGAAAAAATGTACTATTATAAAATAATTAACGGCTATTATTTCATCGTGATGAGCACAGAAGCAGACATGGGCGTCAGCTCATTCCTTTCGCAGACCCAGCTTGATTGGCTTGACGGTGTACTCGCTGAAGCAACGGCAGAGGGTAAGCCTGCTTTTGTATTTCACCATTTTCCCTTTAACCGCACCTATGAACCCGAAAAATTGAAAGCAATTCTGACGAAATACAGTAATGTGCTCTATTTCACCGGACATATGCACCACCCGCTGAACGAAAATACCTTCCAAGCCATAGGCGCATCCACGTATTGGATTGATGTGCCGGGATTCCACGGGGATGACGATGACCTGCTTAACTACACGGGCAACGGATTCCAAATTGAGGCTTATGCAGACCACGTGCTGCTGCGCGCGCGCTGTTACATTACGGGCGAGTGGCTGCCGGACTATGAGTATGTCATCAATCTAGTTTGATGTTTTTGCAACAATCTTAAACAAAGGAACTTTAACGTGCCAAATTGTTTTGTTGCAAAGATGTAAAATTAAACCCCTTTTTATATGAAAAAAAATAAATTTATTCATATTTGATGGAAATACATCTTGACTACGCCTCCAAAATCTGATAAAATCATAAGTATAAAAATATGGATGGGAGGCGCATTTTCTGTGGTCATAGGTTCATTTTTACTTTCTGCTTTTACATTTTTAGCAGGTATTCTCGGGTTGACTACGATTTACCCGGCAATTATCAACATCATCTTCGAGAAGTTCGGCTAAAAGAAAACCGCAAGTTCCCCCGTCCTGCGCACAACCGGGGCGGGGTTCTTATTTATGTTTTTAGCTCTATAAGAGCTTTGAATAATCCATGAAGAACACCATGAAAAACAAACTAAGGAGGTCCCCTATGAAGAAAAACACTCTCAGACGCATTCTATGTACGGTCTTGTGCGCATGTCTGCTCCTCAACGTGGCTGCGCTGTCAACCTCTGCCGCAGCAAAAGCAAAGCCCTACGTATCGCTCAGCCAGCAGCCAAAAAAAGATGATTCGGATCCTCTCCAGTCGGCAGTCTCTTTCTTTTTCCGTAATTTCGGATTCATCGGCTTTATTCTCGACCCCTATCAGTTCACCATCATCAACCAAAAGCCTGTGTTCCAGTGGGCGCTCGGCTTTAATGACCTTTATGACATTTTCCCGTTCGTCATGAATGTCTACGCCGATTCCGTTGTGAACGAGTTTAACTACGAGGGCAAGGATTGGCGCATTCAGCTCTGGAAGGGCGGATACGGCGTATTCTTAGCCACCGGCGGCGAGATTGGTATCTACAATAAGTCCGAAGAACAAGAGCTTGAGCACTATGCCTGCCCCGCATCGCAAAGTGACTGGATGTATTTGAAGTATACCATTTATAACAGAGGTAAGGCGCTGTTCACGCGTCCTTCTCCCTATCTCTCCGGCGACGAAGGTCCTTCTTGGTGGTGTCCGGGCTACAAGGTGCTTTCTATCTGCACCGATTTCCTTTCCAGCCCGCGTAAAAACGTGATCATGGACGGAACCATTGAGTTCAAGAGTAATAAAATGGCTCAGCTGTTCCTTGAAAGCATGAAGA
>JAVBSB010000044.1:0-7218 GCA_031547365.1 Oscillospiraceae bacterium
CCTTCAGGTAGCCCTCGCCTTTTTTGTCCAGCATAAATTCCATGCGACTCCCGCCTTTCATGCGCTACGATGTTATAGTCTTAAACCGTAACGTGACAAATAATTAACACGAAAAAACCTCTTTTGAATTCCATGGGCGCAATAGAATAGCATGATTGCTTGTAATTGTCAAGAAAAATTTACTAAATTTTTACTATTAAAAAAACAGAGAAAAAAAGAGGTTCTCCGGGCGCGAAGAAACTGTAATTCCTCATTGACAAGCGTATGATGGTGTGATATAATATTTTTAATAAAATAAACCGCGATGGTGCGCCTGCAGGGAGCACCCGCGGTTTTTTTCTAACAAGGGAGGGAAACAAATGAGTCTGCCGGATATTATTATTCTTGCGCTGGGGCTTTCAATGGACGCGTTCGCTGTGGCGATTTGCACGGGGTTGACCATGAAAAAGGTCACTGTTGCAAAAGCGCTGACGGTTGGGCTGTATTTCGGCGTATTCCAGGCTGCGATGCCTTTCATCGGATATTTAACAGCAAGCCTGCTTGCCGACAAAATCACCAAATATGACCACTGGATCGCTTTTGTCATGCTGTGTTTTCTCGGCGGCAGAATGATCTGGTCCGGCATCAAGAGCAGAAAAGAGCCTTTAGAACAGAGCCTGGAGGAAGCTTCGCTCAAGCCCGCAAAAATGCTGCCGCTCGCCGTTGCCACAAGTATAGACGCGCTGGCGGTCGGCGTCTCTTTCGCATTTATGCATGTACACATTACGCCCGCGGTGTCAATCATCGGCGTAACGACGCTTGTGCTGTCTATGGCAGGGGTGAAAATCGGCAATATCTTTGGCAAGCGGTTCCGCGCGGGCGCGGAAATCATAGGCGGGATAATTCTTGCCCTAATCGGCATAAAAATCCTGCTGGATCATATCGAGATTATCAAGCTTTAATAACAAAATAAACACAAGCGGCGCAGCCCATATGAGCTGCGCCGCTATAGTTTTATATGGCTGCGGTTATGATTGCTTTGCGTCTGCCTTGCTGATATGCTCCACCACCGCGCCGAGCTTGCTGTGCTTCAAATAGACCACACGAACGGTTTCATCTTTATGTAGCGCATAATAATCAAGCGTCAGCTTGTAGGGTTCGCCGCCGGAAAGGCTTTTTACCTTGACGGCTCTTGTTGCCCAAAGCTCCTCCGGCTCGGAGATATCCTGTTCCACTATGACGCAGGTGTCATATTCATAATTCTCGTGCCGAACCAGCATGAGGTCTCCGATATAGCCGGGAATGGATGACAAGCAGAAGGCAAGCGCGGCGGCACATATGGTTGTCGCAACGATGCGTGCTGCAAGTATTATCTTTTTTTGCGGCTTTGTCGATGCATCTGCCTTGTGCGGCAGCTTAGCCCGCAGCGCAATTACAATGCCGATGATGCATACGACCGACAGCAAAAGGCTGTCTGAAAATCCATAGCCCAAAAGATCCAGCATCCCGTTGATTCTGCTCGATATCATACAAGCATCCCTCGTTTCATAAAATTATAAGGCTTTGCTCTGTTTGAAGGCGCGCCAGCCCATTGTGACCAGCCATAAATAGCAAGGCGTCTTCGGCAGCATCAGCATGCCGATCAGGGGGAATTTATCCGCCCAAAGCACCACAGGGATATAGAACAAAAAGGACAGCAGAACAGCCAGCCACGCAAAGCGAAAATATCTGTCGGTTTTCATATACCGTTGCAGCAAAAAGACAAGCATAGCGCCGAGTAGAACGAACGGAATGTTGCGCAGAATGCCCCAGCGCAGCGGCGCGTCCGCGGAAAACCACGCGTTTTGGGGCAGAAGACAAAGCGCAATGCGGCAGACTGCCGGTATATATATTGATGTAGTTAATGCAGAGCTGCGGTGCTTTTGGCAGCGTAAGCACAGAAAATGATAGAGCAGCACATAAAAAAGCGTCATTGTAATGGAAGTAATGAGCTTCCCTAGACCGAGCCAAAACGTCAGCTCCCCCATGGACCCGGTGAGCAGACCGATCATGCGGGGCACAAGGTGAAATGCGTCGCCTGCACCCAGGACAACCGCTGTCAGACCGAACAGGCGCTGCTGATTCCACGCCTTCGCTTTGCTCATCATGAGCAAGCCCAGCGTAAGTACAGAGACCAGATACCCTGCGTCGAAGATGGTTTCCATGTAAGCTTGCAAGGGAGCGCCTTCTTTCTATTGCCGCATGAGCTGCGCCGTTTTGATGAAATATTAATCAACATTTGAGAGAAACTGATTCGTTGTTGCGGGGTCATAAATCCATTGCAGGCTGCTTTCGCTGCGGTTGGTGCTGTAGCGCTTGATCATCAACAGTTTTCCGAACGGTTCATATCCGACCTGACCTGTTTCGTCCGCGTTGCCCTGTGCGATGGTGCGCAACACCGTGCCGTTTTCATCCAGCTCACAAAAGTCATAACGGTTGGTTGCGCCGCCGCCCGCAACGCTTTCAACCTCCACCATGCAGAACAAATGCCCGTCCACGCGCAGCAGACTGAGAATGCCCGCGTCCTTCGCCAGCTCTTTTTTGTTGCTGTTGTCATAGTTGACGCGGTAGAGGCTGTTTTGCTCCAAATAATAAACCGCATCCCGAAAATCTGCGTATGCGTTGGGGTTGAGCCGCTGCGAAAGCTCTTCCTCGGCTTTGCTCGGAGTATGGCTCTCCTGCGTTTTGATGAAAGGAATTTCCATGATATCAGTGACTTGCGCGGTGTTTTTCTCGCCGAATTTTATGCAGGTGGTGAAGCCTGCGCCCGCTCCGGTCGTTAGCTGTAAAACAGCGGAACCGTCCGGCGCTGTATACCAGCCTTTTAAGACGGAATTAGGATCCTCCGCTTTATAGTAATCCTCAAAGTTAAATACAATATTTCGCGCGCCGTTATTCAATCGGAACGCTTCTATTGTGCGCTCCCGGATATAGAGCAGCGCGTTGCCTTCCGGGTGATAGCGGGGAAAGCCGGCAGTGACGCAGTCGTCCACCTGCTCTGCCTTGAGGTCGCCCAACGCGATGCGATAGGTTGTTGCTTTATCAAGCGTACCCGCTTCGTTTTTCGTTCCGCCGCTTACGAACAGCCATTCGGAGGTAATGCCGCAGATTACCAGTTCATCATATTCCGCAGGTAGCGGTACGGGGGTTTGCACGGTAATGTCGTCCAGCGGCAGGCGATAGAGCACGCCGTCATGCCATGCGAAAACATGCGTCGGTGTTTTTGCGTATGTGCTTGTGCATTCGTATTCAGGCCTGTCCACCAGGCTGTAGGAATTCATATAGGTTGGGATGTAATCAGCGGTCATCCGCGCCCGGATATCCTCAGGCGGCATGACAGGCTGCGCCGCCTGCGGGCTTTGCGGCGGCGTTTCTCCTATGCCCAGTACCTCAAATGCATTTGTATCCAGCGCGACGCGCAGCCTAACATAAATTGCCTCTGTCTTCGCAAGCAGCGTAATCCAGCGTCCGTCCAAGCCGTCGATGCGGGCGTCTGTCAGCCATTGGTTATCATAAAAATTCGGCAGCGGCACGCGGTGGATGCTGTTCGGGTCGTCCAGCGCGACATAGTTCAACGCCAAAGCCGAAAAGTCGTTCAGATTCTGCTTTGTCAGCGCAAAAAAATGTGTGTCGGTAGAAAGGTAGGAGGGCGAAAGGCTGTCGCCGTCCGGGGACTCTGTCTGTGCGGCGGCTGTGGTTATTGGTTTTGACGGCTGCTCGGAAGGCGCGGCGCAAGCCGTATATATACACAGCATCAGCAATATTAAGCATGCGCACAGGATTTTTTTCATTTTTACATCCCCTTCATAGGCAACGATTATATCAGCGTATCATACAGCGCCTTGCGGTGTGTCGCGTTGCGGTCGGAGAAAAATTCATGCATACGCTGCGCATAAACAGGCGCCGGCGCAAAGTCGCGCGCAGCAAGGGCTTCAAGCTCGGCAAGCAGACCCTCTTCTGTTTCCGCAAGCGGACCGAAGGCTTCCTCAAGCGGGATATGTAATTCGCTGTAGGAGTGCGTCTGACCCTCCAAAAAGTTTTGGTAATCGGGTACAAAATAGAGCAATGGGCGTTCTAAATAGACAAAGTCCAGCGCAATGGAGGAGTAATCGGTGATCATAACCTGATAAGGATTCAAATCAGCCGCGCCGCCAATGCGCACGCGCGGGTTATTGATCATAAAGGTGCCGTCATAAACGCGAAAAATCGGGTGACTTTGAAAATCCAGCGTGAGATTGTGCTTTTCAAGCAGCGCAGCCAGGCGCGGCGAATTCAGAAAAGCTTGCAGCTCATTAAAGTATCGTGAAGTAAATAATGTATTATAATATGGCTCGCGCACATTTCTTATCAGCGGACCGATGAGATTTTTGCGCCAGGAGGGAGAATATAATATACGGCGCTGCGGCTTTTTTTCGGGGCGTAAAAAATCATAGCGCGCCATGCCCGTAAGCAACAGGTCTTTTTCCTCAAAGCCGTAATTTTCGAGCATGTTTTGCCGTTCAAACGCGGTGGAAATGACCATGCGCTCGCAGGGCAGGTTGTCGCGGTGATAAAGATCGGGCAGCTTTGCGTGGAGCACGCCGTGCTGCAAATAAAGCACTTCAAAGCGTGTGGCTTTGCTCAGACCCTTCACCGCAGGTCGGCTGAACGGATGAATCAGGCTGAACTGACTAAATGAGCTCAGGATTTTTTCACAGCGCAGGTATAGCAGCTTATGCCGCAGAGAACCGAAAATTACGACTTGCTTTTTATACTTCTGCAAGGCTTTCGGCAATGCGCCCGATCCCCACAAATAATACCGAACCACGTTATCCTTCTGTTCGGTATCATATTGAAATTGATAAAACGCATTGTCTGTACTGTCCAGCCGGTCGCCATAAAGCCATATCCGCTCTTTCGGAAATACCATTTGCATCAATCGGGTATATAACCGCCAAATCATCAGCTTAAGACCCATAGCACATCTCCTTCCGCTTTTAACGATATCATTATACACCCTTGCGCATAAAAAAGCAAGGCTAAAAAAGCATGGTTTGCCACGCAAGGAACGCCCAAACAGCGTCTATATAAGCGAGAGAAAGCATGCAGGCGCAGACCTCTTGATAGGATTCGCTTGACTGATTGCCCATTCAGATGTATAATAGTTGGGTATTTCAAAGAAGAAGCCTGACCTTTTTTATTGGAATGACATTTTAAAGAAAGTCAGCGTCTCCCCCCGCATATAGTGCAGCAGGGGGTGAGGCAGTGCGCCGACTGGGACGCAGACCGTGGACGGGGCTACGCCTGCGGATTGCTCCGCGCAAGTTTTTCAGACCGCAAAGGCGAAAGCTGCGGACACGCACGGTTGCGCTGCTGCTTCTGCTGGCTGCTGCGGTTGCGGGGTTCTGCGCTTTTTTAGAGCAGCGCGTGTCGCCGCATGTACAAAACTTAGCGCAGGTTGCGGCAAAGCAGCAGGCAGCGGTTGTGGTTTCGGCAGCAGTGGAGCAGGTGCTGACAGAGGAGCGGCTGACATATGAACAGCTGGTGCATTACACAGCGGACAGCAGCGGCATACGCTCGATTCAGACCAATAGCCTGCGGGTCAATCTGTTACGCGGAAAAATCAATACAGCAGTGGAGCAGGCGGTGACCTTGCGGCGCGGGCGGTTAAAGCTACCCATGGGCGCGCTGCTTGGCAGCAATCTATTCGCAGGCGCGGGACCGAATATTACTGTGCCGCTGCGCATGACGGGACATGCGCTGTCGGACGTCCGCAGTGACCTATCAAGCGCAGGCGTTAACCAGAGCATGCACCGCATACTGATGGATTTACATGTGAGCCTTTCGGTCATATTGTCCGGCGGCGCAGTGGAAAGCGAAGTTGATATTACTGTATGCCTGGCTGAAACCGTAATCGTTGGCGAAGTGCCCGCAGGGATGATAACACAGAAGTAGAGGTAACCGGATGCGTGTACCGCAGTGGAAGGATTATACCCTCCTGGACTGCTCAGACGGAGAACGCCTGGAGCGCTGGGGGGAGGTAATTTTAATCCGCCCCGACCCGCAGGTGATTTGGAAGGGCGGGCGGACAAGCCCGCTTTGGAATAAAGCGCACGCGCGCTATGAACGCGCAAGCAGCGGCGGCGGGCAGTGGCAGAATCTGCGCCCTATGCCGGAGGAATGGCAGATCAGCTATCAAAAATTACGTTTCAGCATTAAACCCATGGGCTTTAAGCATACAGGGCTGTTTCCTGAGCAGGCGACGAACTGGGACTTGCTCTCAAGTCATATCAAGCAGGCGGACAAGCCTTTAAAAGCGCTCAATCTGTTCGCCTATACCGGCGGGGCGACGCTGGCCTGCCTGGCGGCGGGCGCGCATGTGACCCATGTGGACGCCGCGAAGGGCATGGTGCAGCGCGCGCGGGAAAATGCCCAATTGAGCAGCCTGAGCGACCAGCCTGTGCGCTGGATCGTGGAGGACTGCATCAAGTTTGTGCAGCGGGAAATTCGCCGGGGCAACCGGTATGACATCATTCTGCTTGACCCGCCGTCCTATGGCCGCGGTCCCGGCGGCGAGGTGTGGCAGCTGACGGAGGAACTCGACGGTTTTTTGCGCCTTTGCGCCGAGCTGCTGGACAAGCAGGGGCTTTTGCTGCTCAATAGCTACAGCGCGGAATTGTCGCCCGCTGTGATGGAATATCTGCTCTCGCGGATTTTCGTGCCGAAGCTCGGCGGCACGGTGCGCTGCGACGAGATCGGTCTGACCGTGGAAGCCACGGGGCTGGCTTTGCCCTGCGGCAGCACAGCGATATGGGAGGGAAAATAATGCAATTGCGATATGCCAAGCGAAGCGACCTGCGGAAAGTCGCTGCTTTTAAGAATCAGTGCTGGCGCTGGGCCTATAAAAATATTCTGGACGCAGACGTGTTAGCCGCGCTGTCAGACAGAGACCGCTATCAAAAATCGCTGAAGGGTTTCAAAAACGGCAGGCAGACACTGCTTCTATATGATGACAATGCAAAACTGGCAGGGATTTGCGGCTTTGGCACGTCAAACACCAAAGGGTATCCGCAGGACGGCGAAATCAGCGCGATCTACCTGCGGGAGGACGTGCTGGGCAAGGGCTACGGTCACGCGCTGCTGCAAAGCGCAGAGAACATTATGTGCGCACAGGATTATGCACATATTGTGTTGGCTGTTCTCTCGGAAAACAAACGGGCA
>JAVBSB010000098.1:0-6347 GCA_031547365.1 Oscillospiraceae bacterium
TGACTGTGACGCCGAATGTCGTAAGGGCGGCGTTGTCCGAGGATAAGCTCATCGACGGTAAAAAATACAGCATCGGCGTGATTGATTTTACAAGACTGTTGCCCAGCAATAACCGCTTTGTTTTTTCGACAGCCGATATGAAGGATATTTATTTTATTGACGACATCAGCAGCATTTCCGCAACGGTAGAGCTTGAAAACTATGATTATGAACGCTTTACCCTCCCGGGAAACCGGATTAAGCTGGTATCCGACGGTTCGATGACCGCTAAGTTTGAGGATGTCACAAATGTCGTTGTTGTAGGTCCGGAAAAAACAGTAAAGACCATGACGCCGTTTCACTTAACCGGAGAGGCAACGCTCCCTGAAGATGCGAAAGCCGGTGTTATAATCCTGCCGGTTACAATAAAGCTACCGACCCACGATAACTGCTGGACCTATGGGAGCTATACCGTAAAAGCGGTGTTAAAATAGAGAAGGAGATTACGCATGCCAGACGAAGAAAAAATCCTGATCGGCGCAGTAGGCGGCGAGGCACTGATGGACGGCATCATGATGCGCGGTCCGAAAGGGGCTGCGGTATCGCTGCGCCTGCCGGACGGTTCGATTGAAACGAGCATTAAAAACACGAAATTGCCCTCGGAAAAACATAAATTCCTGGGCTGGCCGCTGATTCGCGGACCGGTGAGTCTGATATATTCCATGGTGTTCGGTTATAAATGCATGATGGAATCCGCAGAACGCAGCACCGAGGGACTCATGGAAAATGAACCGCCCGCCGAAAGTAAAATTGATAAGTGGCTTGAAGAGCATTTTGGTCCGAAAATGATGGCTGTGATCGGCACAATCGCTACGGTTTTAGGCGTTGGGCTGGCGCTGGTGCTGTTTGTATGGGCGCCGGAACAGCTGACCGGCTTCATTAAAAACCATAGCGCGGTTGATATCAGCCGCTATATGCCGCTGATTTCCGGCGGTGTGCGTATCGTGCTTTTCGTCGGGTACATGTTCCTGGTGTCGCTGCAAAAGGACATCCGCCGCGTCTTTCAGTACCATGGCGCTGAGCACAAGACCATTTTTTGTTACGAAAGCGGGTTGCCGCTGACCGTGCAAAACGTGCGCGGTCAAAGCCGCTTTCATCCCCGCTGCGGGACAAGCTTTATGTTCCTGATGATTTTACTCAGCATCCTGATTTCCAGCCTGATTATGATGCCTGATGCCTGGCGCGCATTTTTAAGCAACAACATTGCGGCTCGCATGGCGATTAAATTGCTGCAATTTCCGCTGATTATGGCGTTTGGCTATGAATTCATCCGCTTTGCGGGGCGGCACCTGCAAAATCCCATTGTGCGCATTATTTCCTTCCCCGGTCTTGCGATGCAGCGCATCACAACCAAGGAGCCGAGCGACGACATCATTGAAGTGGGAATAGAGGCGCTAAAAGCCGCGCTTGGAAAACCGTTTGAGGCGAAAATTCCTGCTGTTTCTGTACCGAAGGAGGAAGCCCTTGACAATACGGGAAGCGATGCGGAAAGCGGAGCGCCTGCTGCTACCGAGTGAAGACGCCCGTTTTGATGTGCTTTGTCTCGCGCAAGCCGCTTTTGCCCTGAACAGGACAGAGCTGCGGCTTAGGGGCGACAAAACCGTAGAACCTGAAGGCTTTTTTGCGCTGGTGCAACGCCGCGCGGCAGGAGAACCGCTGCAATATATCCTCGGTGAATGGGAGTTCTTCGGGCTGCGATTTGCTGTGGGGCAGGGGGTGCTCATACCTAGGCCCGAGACGGAGCTGCTGGCGCAAACAGCGCTGGAGTATCTGCGGGGCTGCGCGCGCGCGCTCGTATATGACCTTTGCGCGGGCAGCGGCTGCGTGGGCTTAAGCGTAGCGCATTATTGCCCACAGGCACAGGTGAAATTGCTGGAGCTTTCGGAGGAGGCAATGCCATATCTGAGGAAGAACGCCGCAGCCTACCCCAACGCGGAGGTGGTCAAAGCGGATGTGCTCAATTTTCCAACGGCAGGGATTAGTTGCCAAGTAATCCTTGCAAATCCGCCCTATGTGGCGACTGAGGAGATAGACAGCCTTAGCACGGAAGTGCGGCATGAACCCCGTATGGCGTTGGACGGCGGCGCGGACGGACTGGACTTTTACCGTGTTCTGGCAGAAAAATGGCTGCCGCGCCTTGAAAAAGATGGTATTTTAGCCTGCGAATGCGGCGAAAACCAGGCAATGGCTGTTGCGGCATTGTTTGCGCCCTGCAAAACGGAGATACTTCGGGACTTGCAGGGAATCGAACGGGTTGTAATCGCAAAATGCGCATCGGTGCGCAGGGAAAAAGCTTGACTTTTGCGCCTGATTTTTGTATGATATTAAATACGGAGGTAAGACGATGATTCTGCAATTTATTCGCGGCGGTTTAAGCAATATCGATATGGCGTCCCTCATGATTTATCTGGCCGCGACTGCGGTGATATTGATAATTTGCCTGCCGGTACATGAATGCGCCCACGCATGGATGGCAAAGCGGTTGGGCGATAACACCGCCTGGATGCAGGGTCGGTTGACGCTGAATCCCGCAAAACATGTGGTTGCTTTAGGCTCGCTGATGATTATATTTGTTGGGTTCGGTTATGCAAAGCCTGTGCCGGTCAATGCGCGCAACTTCAGAAATTATAAAAAAGACATGGCGCTTACAGCCGCTGCGGGCCCGGCTTCCAATCTGCTTCTGGCAGTAATTTCATGCTTGATTCTAAATATTATGTATTTGTTTCCTTTGGCGCATGAAAACGAATTGTTGCAGATGCTGGCGCTGTTTTTTGAAATACTGTTTTCAATTAACGTATCGCTGATGGTATTTAATCTTATCCCAATACCGCCGCTGGACGGCATGCGCATTTTTGATTTGATTCTTCCAAGCAAGGCGTCCTGGTTTATTTCGCAGCACGAAAATATCCTGCGTTGGGCTGTGCTTGTGCTGGTGATGTTTGGCGGCGTCATCGGTTGGATATCCGACAAAGTGGGATTCGGCATCAGTTGGCTGGTGGGACTGCCATTTCGGTTGATATAATGAGGTGTTAATTGGAGACAATCAGCTATAAGCTTGAAGCCTTTGAAGGACCGATGGATCTGCTGCTGCATCTGGTCGGGCAACGTAAGGTAAGCATACACGACGTACCCATTTTTGCCTTGATAGAGCAGTATTTGGAGATTATTACGCAGCTGAACGAGGCTGCGCTCGAAATCGAAGCGGAATTTTTAGAGATGGCAGCGCGCCTTGTTTTTATTAAAACGGCAGCTCTGCTCCCGAAGTATGAGGACGACAGCGACCCGGCGGAAGAACTGCGCAAGGAGCTGCTGGATTATGCCGACTGCCAGCGTCTGGCGGATGCCCTGCGGCAGCGCGGCGACGGGTTTGCGTTTCTTTCCCGCCCGCCTGAGGAATTTCCTGTAGACTACACCTACGCCTTACAGCATAAGCCGCGCGAACTATTTGCTGCCTACCTTGCGGCTGTGGGCAAAGGCAGACGCCGTCTGCCGCCGCCGGTAGAGGCTTTTTCCGGCATATTGGCGCATACGATTGTTTCTGTGGTATCACGCTATACATTCCTGTTTGACCGCCTGCGTGGGCGCAAAAAGGCTTCCATATTGTCTCTGCTTGAGGAATCCTCCTCCCGCTCCGAAATGGTCGCCACCTTTTTGGCCGTGCTCATGCTGATGAAAGCCAATCGCGTCAAAGCCTATGGCAGCGGAGCAGGTGCAATATTGGAGCTGCAGACCCGAGAGGAGGAATGGCGCGATATTGAAGACGAATGAAGAAGAAGTTAATTCTGTGTTATTGGACGCTTCTGAGCTTTTAGCGGCGGCGGAAGCGATTGTGTTCGCGGCCGGCGAACCCGTGGAATTGAACAGAATTGCGGAAGTGCTAAAGCTTGAACCCGAACAGGCGATAGATTTGATCAACGAGCTTTCGGCGCGCCTTGAACACCGCGGCGGCGGTATATGCCTGCTGCGCCTGGGGGATAAAGTGCAGCTTTGTACGCGCCCGGTCTATGCTGACCTGGTGCGTGACGCGCTGGAACGCGGACGTACGCAGCCGCTGAGTCCCGCGGCGATGGAAGTGCTGGCGGTTGTGGCTTATCATCAACCCGTAACGCGGGCGTACATAGAACAGGTGCGCGGCGTGGACTGCGGTCATGTGATTGCGGGGCTTTGTCAAAAACGATTGCTGGAAGACCAGGGTCGTTTGGATTTACCGGGCAGACCGTTGGTCTATGGAACGACCGAAGAATTTTTAAAGTGTTTTTGCATGGAATCGCTGGATGAGCTGCCGCAATTACCGCAGGAGGGAGGCACGGCATGATCGGTTGGGCAATATTTTTTGGAATCATTGGGCTGTTTATGGCTTTGCTGAGCATTCCTGTCGTACTGCGCGTGGAGTATACCGATACCGTTGCGCTGCGGCTGCGCTGGCTGTTTATTACAATTTTGCGCATTCCTAAAGAAGAAAAACCTGAAAAAAAGAAAAAAGAAAAGAAAAAGAAACCCAAGAAGGAAGAAAAGAAAAAAGAAACAGAAAAGCCCGAAGTGGAAAAAGAACCGAATATCGTGCAGCGTTTTTATAAATACCAGGGCATACCGGGCTTTATTGATTTACTTAAGCGCGTTGTGGCTGTACTAAAGAAGTTTGGGCGCGGCGTATGGTGGAGCTTCCGCATCCGCGAATTAAAGCTTTACATGACAGTGATGGGCGGCGAACCGGATGAGCTCGTAGCGAAATACGGTAAAACGTGCGCCGTCCTATATCCGGCACTCGGCTGGCTGACCACACATATACGTACAAAACCCGACGCGGTGCGTATGACGATCGCCCCCGACTTCACCGGACTTGCGGAAAAGGAAATGGCAGCCAAGGCGGAGATTTCATTGGTACCGCTGATTCTGATCAACGCTGTGATTTTTATGGCGATACGCATGGTGATCCGCGTGCTGCTGAAGTTCCTTAAAGGCGCGAAAGTACCGAAGGGCGAAAAAGAACCTTCAAGACTCACGAAGCTCATCAAAAATGAGATCGAATAATCCGTCAGACTATCTATTATAGATTGGAGATATACACATGAAAGAGAAATCTGCATCCGGCATCCTCGGCACTTCCATCGAGAAGCTGCGCGACGTTGTGGACGTAAGTACCATCGTCGGCGCTCCGATTGACCTGGGCGACGTTAAAATCATTCCAATTTCAAAAGTCAGCTATGGCTTTGCTTCCGGCGGCTCTGATTTTCCGTCAAAGCATAATCAGGAGCTGTTTGGCGGCGGCGGCGGCGCCAGCGTTTCGATCAACCCGGTGTGTTTTCTGGTCGTGCGCGGCGGCGACGTCTCTATAAAGCTGCTCGAGAACACCGAATCCTCCGTCGAGCGCGTGATTGGCATGGTGCCGGGCATGATTGATAAAGTGACGGTAACCGTCGATCAGCTGGTGAAAAAGTTCGGTAAGTCGGACGAAGAAGACGTAATAGCCGATGCGATCGCGCAGGTTACCGCAGAGGCTGAGGCGCAAAACGCTACAGACGCACCGGCACAATAATCTGCCAAACGATTTCGCTAGCATATTCCACCTGCCCGTCCCATAGAAATGGGACAAAGGCGGGTGGAAATGATATGAGAAGGACTAAAATTTCGGCAATCTTTGCGCTGTGTCTCTGTATGCTATGGCTTGCGGCTGTTCCTGCGGTGTCGCAGGAGCGTATTGCTTCAACGGATTTTCTTGGGCTGTCGGCGCACTACGCCGTGCTGATTGACACAGACAATCTGCAGGTGCTGTATGCAAAGGACTGCGACGTGCAGCGCTCTGTCGCGAGCACCACGAAGATTATGACAGCCCTGCTTCTGCTTGAGGCAGGCGAGCCTGAGCGCACATTTACCGTGACGGATGAAATGGTGCGGGTCGAAGGCACCTCCATGGGGCTGCGGGCAGGGGACATTGTTTCGCGTTATGCGCTGGCGTGCGGTATGCTGCTGGCAAGCGGAAACGACGCGGCCAATGCTGCGGCATACCATCTGGCGGGTTCGCTGCCCGCCTTTGCTGACCGCATGAACCGCCGCGCAGCCGAAATCGGCATGACGCGCACGCACTTTATCACGCCCTCCGGACTTGATGCCGAAGGGCATGTTTCAACCGCGTATGACATGGCGCTGCTTGGAAAAACTGCGTTGCAGAACCCGTTATTTCGCGAGATCTGTATGCAGCAATCCGTACGCCTGACATATGGCAATCCGCCCTATCCGCGTACCCTGCGCAACCACAACCGCCTGCTGCGCGAGGTTGAAGGCTGTATCGGCATTAAAACAGGCTTTAC
>JAVBSB010000094.1:0-6205 GCA_031547365.1 Oscillospiraceae bacterium
CCCTTCTTGCTTCCATTCGCCGGATAGTTGAGTTCAGTGAGCAGTATAACCGCGGAATGACCGGAATCGAGCGCTTTATTGAGGTCATGGATGAGCTTGTCGATATTAAGGACACAAAGGGCGCGAAGGAGATAAACAGACCGTTGGTGATGTTCTGCATTCTGCCGTTGACCATGCGCTTCACCTGGCTGGTACCGGATTTTGCGGCAACCTTTACGGGAAGCCCTTTAAAAATACGACCCGCAGTGGTATCGCCTGAGCCCAGTTCGAGCATTGCTTTACGTACGGTATCATAGGCGGCTTTACCCACGCCGGTTGTGCCGAGCACCTCGGGCGGATAAGACTCGATTAATTCATTCGTACTGGCATCACGTATAGACTGGATAAAATGCACACGGCGGCGCACGCCGCTGTTCGCGATTGTGGAAGCATAGACCGCCATCTGCATGGGGCTGAACAGGTTACCCTGCCCGATTGCGGTTTGCAGGTTGTAGCCCGGATACCACATCTGACCGACGGCCTGACGGCGCTCGGGGGAATCCATCACGCCGATTTCTTCCGGCAGCTCGACGCCGGTTTTTTGTCCAAGCCCCATTGCCAAACGATATGCGTTGATTTTTTCCCAGCCCAATTGACGACCCATTTGGTAGAAGAAAATATTGCAGGAATCGACCAGTGCGCGAACGACATTGACAGGTCTGCCTCCGTGCAGGTACGACTGCGGGCAATGGAACACCTGGCTGAGATAGGGATAAACGCCGTTGCAGCGCACGGTGGAATCCTCTGAGATAAGACCTTCTTGTAAAGCCGCCAGCGCAACGGAGACTTTTATGGTTGACCCGGGCTCGTATGTACCCTGCAATGCGCGGTTCCACAAGGGCGCGGATTTATTGGCGTTGAGCGCAGCAAAATCCGAGGAATATTTTGTGATATCATAGCCCGGATAACTCACGCAGGCAAGAATTTCGTTGGTGCGCGCGTCCAGAACGATGATGGCGCCCGCAATCGGAACGCCGGGGTGGCGGTTGGCTGCCATTTCCTGCATGCGCTTAGGAAAGCTTTGCTCGATCATTTTTTGCAGACCGTTGTCTATGGTGAGCACAACGGTCTTGCCCTGCTGGGGCGATTTTTCAACGCTCTCCTCCGCGGCACCGGTTACGTTGTTAATGGTCACATTCTTTTGACCGTCTGTGCCGCGCAGCCAGGATTCCGCATAACGCTCGATGCCGAATGCGCCGAATTCGTCGTTGAGCTTGTAGCCCTCCGCCTTGTGCTTTTCGTAATCCTCTTTATTGATAGAAGAAACGCGACCTAAAATATGCGGGGCTACGGTGCCGTCCGCATAGGTGCGGATTGGGACAACCTCGGTCTGTACGCCGCGGTAAAAGACGCTGTTTTCTTTGACCTGCGCCTTAATGCTGTCGGTGACATGCTCGGCGAAGGTGTAGGGGTTGCCGGCGCTGTATTGCATGCGCCACATGTTATATTGCACGGAGGCAAGCTTGCGTGCCTGGGCAATTGGGTAGTCTTGCAGCTGGTAACGCCGAACCAACGCATCCATGCAGTTTTGCGCCGTGGCGTATTCATTCAGGATAAGGTAGTCCTTGCCCTTCATTTGTTGAATGTCGCGCTCTCTGCCCTCCAAAAAATAGGCGGTACCATCGGCGTTAAGCGCGATAGGGAGTTCATCAATCCAGGCGGCCTTCTCTTTTTCAAACAGCTTAATCAGGGAATCCAGCACCTGATTGCGCTCCTGCTGCTCTTTTTTTTCAACCGGAAAAAAAGGGGATTCAAACACCAGCGAAAGGCTGGATTCGTTAAGCACCATAGGAACGCCGTTGCGGTCCAGAATAACGCCGCGCGCCGCTTTGATCGGCACCTTGCTGATAGAATAGGACTTCAGCTCCGCATAATATTGCCCCTTGACAATTTGCGTATTGACCAATGCAATCACAAACCCGACCATCATTGTCAGGAGAAAGCCTATGATTGTGTAGGTACGGACATTGAGCTTTTGCAGGTTCATGTTGCTTCTCCTTCCTGTTGAAGGTGCTGGGGGACGGAGGCTTTTGGCTTGCGCGAGGTGCGGCGCACGATGCTCAAAGTCACATAATAGACCAGCGGGGCAAGCGCAAGCGTATAGCCCAGGCTGGGCAGGAAATAACGCAGCAGCGCATATCCGGCGCCGCTGAGACCGATATAATCCGTCGCCCAGCGCTGCAACAGATAGAGCGCAGTAAAAATAAACATCAGCAGGCTGACGGTCAGACGGTTGCGGATGAGGATATAACGCATGAGCATGGCGCAGGTAAACGCCGTAATTACAAGGAAAATTGACTGCGGAATGGCGCTCGGGCTGCTGATATCCCACATCAGACCCGCGAACGCAGCGAAAAAGATACTGGGGGAGGCCTGGTCGAGCACGGCGATCGCGATCACAAGGGGGATCAGCGGCAGCGCGCGCACCCCGAAGATTGCGGGAAGCCAGGGAACATTCTGTATGACGGCAACAAAAAAGACCAGCACGCCCATAAGCGCCCTGCGTAAGTATTTTTTGTTGCTAAAAAATGCTTTCATATGAATTCACTCAACGTTCTATCAGAACAAACACATCGCGCAAGGACTCGAAATCGACAGCCGGCTGTATGATGGCGACGACAGACACCTTTTGGCTGTCGTCCACCACATCCGTGACTGTGCCGAGCTCTAAGCCCTGTGGAATAATGCCGCCCAGACCGGAGCTGCAAATCAGCGCGCCGGGGATAATCGAAGTGGTGCGCGGCAGCTGCGTCACCGCGCAAAGCCCCTGCTCGCTGTAAGCGGGCGTTGTGTTTGCCGTGCCGATTTCTCCCGTTGCGGTCTCGTAGATTGCGACGGACAAGCCCGGATTTAAAATGGTCTGTACCGTGCAGCTGGTGAGCTCTACCTTGCTGACCACGCCGACAAGGTACCGCCCGTAAAGTACGGGATTCTGTACCCTGATGCCGGACGCGCTGCCTTTATTCAGGGTGAAGGTGGAAAACTGACCTGCGGGGTCATGACCTATAATACTGCCCTCCGCAAATTTAAAGCTCGGGTTTTCGGTCTTTAGACCCAGGAATTCTTCGTATAACGAAAGCTTCTGCTTCGCCTTATCATAGTCAATCAGGCGCTCACTCAGAGCTGCAATTTCCTTGTCCTTTTCGATAATGATTTCCTGCAGCGCGTCGGAAGAACGGAAGTAGGCGGCGAAGTCTTTTGCGTAGTTAGCCAAGGAGGCACAAAGCCCCTGCAGAGGGCTGGTGACCAACCCGACGGCAGAGGTAAAAGGCGAGCTTTTTCCGCGCAGCGCCAGCGAGAGCAGAGAACCCACCGCCAACGCCGCTAACACGGCGGCAAAAACACGCACCGCGGCGTTTTTTAAGAAACGCTTCATTTGTTTGTTCGGCACAGCCGGGACCTTCGCCCCGGCGCCTGACTCCTATATCCTATTCATCGTCGTTGGTATGATAAAAGTGGCTGGTTTCGAGGCACATACCGCAGCCGTCTACGACGCAGTCAAGCGGGTTTTCGGCAATTTTAACCGGAATTTTGGTTTCGCTGTAAATGAGCTGGTCGATGCCGCGCAGCAATGCGCCGCCGCCGGTGAGCATAATGCCGTGGTCAATGATGTCGGCTGCGAGCTCGGGCGGGGTGCGCTCCAGCGTTGCGCGGATGGCATCCAGAATTTGGTTTACGGGATCCGCCAGCGCCTCGCGGATTTCTTCGGAGGTGACCTCGACATACTTCGGCAGACCATCCATTAGGTTGCGGCCTTTTATGCCCATGGAGCCTTCGCCCTCGTAGGGGAAAGCGGAACCGATCTTGATTTTAATATCCTCTGCCGTGCGCTCGCCGACCAGAAGATTGTATTTCTTTTTGATGTAGGCGATGATGGCATCGTCAAAATTGTCGCCGGCAACACGCGCGGAGCGGGAGGTGACTACGTCGCCAAGGGAAATGACAGCAACCTCGCTTGTGCCGCCGCCGATATCAACCACCATGGAACCGGTCGCCTCACCTACGGGCAGACCCGCGCCGATTGCAGCCGCCATGGGCTCTTCGATTGTGTGAACATTTTTCGCGCCTGCGCCCTTTGCGGCGCCATAGACTGCGCGGCGCTCGACCTCGGTGACGCCAGAGGGGATACAGATAAGCACATTCGCTCTGTTAAACGGCGAATTATTCATCGCGCGGCGAATGAACTCCTTGAGCATGTCCGCAGTAATATTAAAGTCGGCAATTACGCCGTCCTTCAGCGGACGCACCGCTATGACGGAGCCGGGCGTGCGCCCTATCATTTCTTTCGCCTGTGCGCCGACCGCAACCACCCGCGGCGGATTGGCCTTTTGGTTCACCGCAACCACCGAAGGCTCGCGGATTACAATCCCCCGGCTTTTGACGAATACCAGTGTGTTCGCCGTGCCCAGATCAATTCCGATATCCTGTGAAAACAACATGCAGACGTTCTCCTCTCAAAGCACTACAGCCCTAATACCTAAAAATAAGTATAACAGATATCCCCAGCGTTTGTCAAATGAAAATCATAAATTTCCAGTTATTTTTTGTAAAAGTGCCATAAGAATGCAATTTACTGCTATAAATTGCTGAGTTAAACCAAAACGGGCATTAAAAATCCGGCGTATAGCTTGAAACGGCGGACGCGCGCGCCTGATAAAAACATTTTAAGCCCAGAGACTGCGCATATTCGGCAACGCTGTCATATTCAAACCCGGTCAGCCTGCGATGGAGCGGCGGAGCATCATTTGCGCGGAACATCGGCGTATATTGCGCCATCAGGCTGACCCGCGCGTTCGGCGTATTTGAGGCAATCCATTCCAGAACGCGCATGCTGTCCTTTCTGCCGCCGGGTAAGATTAAATGGCGGATGATAACCTCCGTCTGCGCGGACATTTCCGCGATTGCGGCAGCCGCATAGGCAAAATAATCGGGCGCCAGGGAATATTGCGCAGCCATTTTGCCGTCGCAATATTTTAAATCGGGCAAATAAATGTCAACCAGACCTGCCAGCGATTTTATATTCTCCGGCAATTCATACCCGTTGGAGTTCCAGACGATTTTTAACGGGAAGCTCTGCTGTTTGGCGACGCGCATGGCTTCGCGCGCGACAGGAAGCACATGGGTGGGCGAAATCAGGCTGATTGTCTCCGCGCCCAGCGCCTGTAAATCAAGAAAGCTTTTATATAACGCGCCGGCATCGACTGTATTACCCGGCAGCGGGCGGACCTGGCTAATTTTATGGTTCTGGCAGAAAATACAGCGGAGGTTGCAGCCCGAAAAAAACACCGCCCCCGTGCCGCGCTCGCCGCTGACAGGAGGTTCTTCCCAGCGGTGGAGCATGGTTTTTGCCACGTGGGCGCGGGTGAAGTCTGTTTCGCCGCAAAAGCTAAGTTCACGCGTACAGTTGCGCGGGCAGAGGGGGCAAGTCATTGGCAAAATCCTTAAATAACATTTGTTTCGGCGCGCCGGTTGGTAAATAAATAATCATGGCGCGCCGGTGCCTGCGCAGCAGCCACTTGGCGTCAGCGCCCTACGAACACGGGCGACCGAGGACGGTTGCCCCTACACGAGAACGATGCTTCGCATGCTCCCTCACCTGCGCCGAGCGCAGGAGCTCCCTCACGAGGGAGCCTTGGGGATTATAGCCGCAAACTTTTAGTGAGGGTCTCCGCCTCCCTCGTGAGGGAGGTGGCTCCGCAGAGCCGGAAGGAGTGGTGCGGAGCATAAATAATATAGTTGAGTTTGCGGGCGGCTGATACGCCGCCCCTACGGGCAACAACCAATTAAGCCTTACTTACGGCTTTGTGCTTTCATCCGCTGCTCTTTGTTGAGCGTGCGCTTACGAAGGCGCAGGGTTTTGGGGGTGACTTCGAGCAGCTCGTCGTCGCGGATGAATTCCATGCTTTGCTCCAGGCTCAGGGTGGTGTGCGGGGTGAGGCGCAGCGCCTCGTCAGAGCCGGAGGCGCGGGTGTTGGTGAGCTGCTTTTTTTTGCAGACATTAATGACCAAGTCTTCGCCCCGCGCGGATTCGCCGCAGATCATGCCCTCGTAGACCTCAACGCCTGCGCCGATAAAGAGCCTGCCGCGTTCCTGCGCATTAAACAAACAATAGGCGGTTGATTCCCCCGGCTCATGCGCAACAATGGAGCCTCTCTCCCGACCGGAA
>JAVBSB010000028.1:0-6545 GCA_031547365.1 Oscillospiraceae bacterium
ATCGCGAAAGTTTTCTTCGTATTTCATATAACGAAAAACACCATTGATAACAGTTACAGTAAAGGCGCATACCACACTATTGGTAATCACCATTATTTTGAAACTTTTATTTCTGTTGAACATGTTGTTTCCGCTTAACAAGTTCCTAATTAAAATGTAAACCGAAGCTCCAATAAAACAGATGAATTCCACAGCGTATTGCGCAAAGGGAGCGTCGTAAATGTACTGCTGCACAAGGATTGAGCCAAGGAGAACCAGCATTAAAAGACCACAGGTATCACTGCCTATCTTGCGCCTTTCCGCCAAAACTCTTTCATCATGGATTTGTTTTTTCATATTGATTCCTCCCAAAATAAATCATTTAGAGTTTTTCCAAGTGCCTTACAAATTGCAATGCAAAGATTTAGGGTGGGATTATAATTACCGGTTTCAATCATCCCTATGGTTTGGCGTGTAACGCCTACTGCCTGCGCTAAATCTTCTTGATTCATATCGCGCTCCATTCGTGCAATTTTCATTCGCTTGTTCTTCATATAACCCCTCCTTACATTGCATAGTATATACTATATCATTCAATATGTCAAGTATATATTGCAATTATTTTTTGAAAAAATGCAGACCTCCTATAGAGAGCTGCTTCCCAAATAAATAATGTTCGCTTAATTATAGCAAAAACCTGTCATAAAATCAATTTACAGATTTTACGACAGGTTTCGACAAATGGCGGAGAGCAAGGGATTCGAACCCTCGAACGGTTTTAGGCCGTTACACGATTTCCAGTCGTGCTCCTTCGACCAACTCGGACAACTCTCCATAGCTCAAGCAGTATACCACAGACAACCGAAAAATGCAAGCAGTTTTTCAAAAAAGCAGGCTGGCGATGCTTTAACCATAGCGCAAACCTGCAGACAAGCAGCTCCGCTTTTTCGACAGGTTTCGTCAAATGCCGGAACGAAATAGAAAATGCTTATTCGCTACACAACGTTTTCACCTAACAATATCTTAGGCATTGTCGTTAAACAACGATTCCACCTTTTGTAAAACTTCTCCAAGCCAAGCTTAGATACTTGCGCATGTACATCTTCGCTTTCTAAAACCCAGTAAAGCATATAGGTAACCTTACCAACTTGCCGAGTAAGCCTAATGGGCGGTTTGCCCTCTTTTACAGCGTTAAAGTCCTCTTGTCGGTGGGTGCGTTTGATATACTTAACATCAATCACACCTTGCTGGGCTAAATAAAATGCAGCAACTTCTTTCATCAATGCTTCAATCTCGTCCTGCTTCTCTATCTTTGCTTCGTATATACAAATTTCATTAAACATTAAATAAGCCCTCCTGTCAATTATATAAGTTTTCTTCATTATAACACAAGTGAAATTAAAAATCCATATAACAAAACGACAAGTTCAAAATTTATCGAAACTTGTCGTTTTAATGGTGCGGCTAACAGGAATCGAACCTGCACCCTTTCGGACTGGATCCTAAATCCAGCGCGTCTGCCAGTTCCGCCATAGCCGCAAATGTATAAAAATGGGAGTGTTTTTACCCGAGGTTATTGCATTATTGCCCGGAGTTACGTCGGCGCAACATATCGCGAAATCCAATAGTCATCATCTCTGTTCAATCTACCGTGAGCAGTTTCAAGCAACTCGTGCGCACAGCTTTCGGGCGCCCAGCTTGAAACGCCGATTTTGTATCCGACATAGCTATATCTACTCTTGGCAACAAAAATCAAATCATATTTTATCCTTTCAATCGCATTGCCGCAGTCCTCGGCTCTCCAGCAATCATTCGTATAATAATCCTCTATATAAACGTCTTTGTCATCCATAAAAACAAGGGAATACAGCATTTCGCCGTCGATTGTTTCAAACTGAAATATCTCCAGCCTTTCGCTGTTTTCTCCTTGCGCAATCAGCCCTGAACCGGTTACCTTGCGTCCTCTTCTGCGCTCCATTTTTGATATATCCTTGGCTGGCACCTTGCCATATTCATTCGAATCCGCATTTCCCGGTTTCATTTTTAAGATATCATACTTAGGTTCGTTATCATAGCAGAAATAATCGCTTCTCGTCAGGAAATAACCGTCATTCGCTTTTGTCTGACCGGAAACTACCCTGTAAATATGCCCTTGCGCATTATCAAAATTAAAGGAGGTCTCTCTTCCGTCGTCGTCGTCAGTTCTTTCCTGCCATCCGACATATTCAACAGAAAGCGTTTGCCCGTAATTACCGTATGCTGTTGTCAGCTCTTTTGGATTGGGATAATCGTCACTGACCATGATCCGGTTATCATCGCTTGCATAACCGAAGGCGCCGCCTAATGATTCTATATCGGGCATTGAATTTTCCGATTTTTCATTGCAGCCTGTCATCAAAAAAATCATGGCAGCGATCAATAGAAAAACGAAATTTTTCATGTTTACCTCTAAAAGTATACATTTTTAAAAGTATAACACAACCAGCAAAGGATTGCAACGAAAATTTGCGGGCGACAATTCAGCCGCCCGCTTTGTTGATTAAAATTCGCGTCACACGAACGCAAAGTAAATGTACTGCGCGCCGCTCACATTGAGCCCGGGGCTTGTGGTTCCAAGGGAATAGCCGCTGCCCATGCGCAAACGGAACCCAGAAGCGGTCAGCTCCACGCCCATGCTGCCGCCGCTTGCGGTCGCAAATCCGAAATAAACCTGCGTAGTCGCGGCGCTGAAATTTGGGTGAACAGGCGGCATTTGTAAAGAAGCGACAAAGACAGCCGAAGGCTTTATGCCGACCTCAATTGTCGAGGACGCCTGCCCATTGCCCATATAGATACCCGAGCGGAACGGCGCGTCCAGCCTTGTTTTTTGCGCGGGGCTCAGGTGGATATCCGTATTGCTGATATGGCTGCCGCAGAGCAAATCCTTTGGCAAAAACGAGCCCAGCGCCAGACCTGTGCTTTCCGCGGGGCAAAAGTCCGCCGCAATATCAGCCCAGGCCTCCATCACAAACGCGTCGGTATCCCTGTGCGCGGTAATCTCGCCGCAGCCGGAGGAACGCAGATTCAAGTCGCTGGCGAAGGTGAGCATATCCAGCACAAGCGTAAAAATATCGTGGCAGCGGCTGCCGCCCTCGCGGAACGGCACATGTACCCCCAGGCGCAGGCGAATCGCGGCTGTACGACAATATTCCTGCCGTTCCAGCACGCCGTCGTCGTTTTCGATGAATTGATCGGTAATTGTCACGGAACCCAGCCCCACCGCCACCGTCGCCCGGCGCAACGGAACCGCTTTGTTTTGCGCAGGGTATTCTGTTAAAAAATGAATTTCTTGCAGCGGCTCCTGTTCAGCCAGCCATTGCGCTACGGCTGCGGGCATTGCGCTGATTGCGGACATTCTATTTCTCCTTCCGGTCATTCAACGTTAGGCAACAGGGGATTGCCCCTGCCGCCTAACCACTATTTTATATTGCTATTCTTCTACCATGCTGCGTACAATCGCCCAAATGTGGCTGGGTTCATCGCCGAAAAACACCATTTCGGCGCGGTCGACGGTGTATTTCTCCTCGCCGTGCGCCAACCAGGCGTCGTCAGGAATGGCGGTCAGATCATATTCCGGCGGACCGAGATAGAGATAATATCCCTCGCGGTTAAAGCCGATGCGCGTATTCACTCCGCCCAGGTACATCTTGTTTTTATAGCGCAGCGGCTGTAAAAACGCGCCGAACCGGTCGGATTGCGCACCGTCGGGCTGGCAAAGGCTGATTTGCACGCCAAAGCGCTCCATAATACTGCGCACGTTTTTGGTCTCATTGCCCATGGCGGCGCCTCCGTTTATGCACAGGGGGCGCTGCTTTATATGCGACATCCTTCGCATAAAAGCCCGTATCGCACAATAGCCCCTGTATGTCCTCCATTGCGGTTTTGCGCAGCTGCTCCGCCTGCGCAAGGCGGTCCTTACCGAAAGCGCCCTGCTTTGTTACGGTGATGTCTCCCGCCTTAAAGCTGGCAATGTTGTCGTCGTCGCTGCTCTGCGCGCGCTGCGCCAACAGGCAAAACGCAATCGCCGCCCCTGCCTGGTCCAGCCTCGGGTCATTCCCGCACTCTGTTTTAATTTGCGGTAGAAGCTGTTCCATCGCAGCCGCGCAAAACGGCAGCGCCGCAAGCGCCGCTGCTTCGTCCAGCTCGGTCATGAGCTTTAGACGGCCCAGTATGCTGTACTGTGTCAAGGTACGTCCCTCCTTGTATAATAGACCCGGCAAAAGGGACCTCTAAAAACCCTGTTTCAATATGGTTTTTTAGAGGTTCCCGGGGGCGGCTGTTTCAGCCGCCCCGCCGCAGAGGGTCTTAGTTCATAAAGTAAACAGCATCTTTGAATATTTTTGCAAAACCAACCGAGCTGCTGATGCCTGCGCTATGGAACTGGCGGTCGATGATGCGGTCATAATCTACGATTACGCCGTCAGCCTTCACCATTTCCAGCGCATAGTTCTTATCAAAGGCAAGGATAAAGTCGTTGGTGTCCACGGGCAGCTTGATCAGCTCCGCGCCCATCGGGGTTACAAGGTTTCCGCTGCCATGGAAGTCAAGCCCTGCGCTGCCGTCGCGCATTTCGGGCAAAGAAAGAATTTTCTGCGCCATGGTCTGCGAGGCGAGAATGGTGGTCAGGCTGAAGGGCGAAAGCATGTTCCAAAGCGAAAGCAGATCCTCATAGGTTAAATCAGAGGGCAGCGAGAGGCTGTGCGCTTCCGTATTCGCGTTGCCGTCGCCCATAGAAAGCACAGTCCTTGCGTTAATGAACTGCTCTTCGGCGATGTCCGCGCCGATTCTGCGCAGCAATACGCCGAACAGCTCCAGGCGCTGGTAGCGCAGCGCTTCGTACGAGGCATTGATATAGCGACCATACTTTTGAATGAATACCAACGAATTTTTGGATGTAATCGTTGCGGGGTACAGCGGCTCTCCGTCGGGAACGGAGGGATTGAGCGCTTCGTTTTCGCAGCTGACCGAGCGGTAATCTCTGCCCTCGATTTGCGTTGTTGTCGCAACGATATTGTTCAGCTTGCTGGCTTCTTCCATTCCGCGGGTCACAGTGCGGGTGATGAACTCGGTTAAAAGCGCCGCTGTCTGGGTGGAGGTAAAGAATTTTTCGATGCGGTCGCTGTGCGCGCCCGAAACGCGTATGCCAAAGCGCTTCAGCTGGCGTTCATAGGCGTCAAGACCCTCCAGGGCGGTGCCGCGGTAGTTTTCGCTGGGGTCAACGGATTCGAGCGCCTGCGTAAAGCTTTTGCCTGCGGTATAAAGCCCCTTGTCCAGGTTAATGTTATCGAATGCCATACTCATTTGCTTCCTTTCATATTTTGAATTTTATAGATTGATTTATATATCGGTCTTACATGCGGAACCCTTCGTTGCTTTCCTCCGCGCCGCAGGTCTTGTTCCGGAACAGCTGTCCCTGCAGCGGCAGTGTTTTTGCCGCCTGCTTTTCAAACGCGCTGCAAAGCACGTTTAAATCCGCTGCCGGCAGATGGACGCACATTGCGCGCAGCAGTTCTTTCCGCACGCCTACCGCAGCAACCCCTGCGTTGACCGTATGCTCCAGCAGCTGCTGTCGGAACATACGCCCGTCGTCTGCCAACGCGCGCAGCTGCTCCGGACTTTCCGCGCAGACTTCCGCGGTTTTGTTTACGTCCGCTGTATGGCTTTCATTTTCCCGCTTTTTTTTCGTCACACCCGCCGCGGGCTGCGCCGGTACCGCCACAAACGAAAATTCGTATGCGTCCGTCGGCTCCTCCAATACGGCGTGGCAGAGCCTTCCTTCATAGAGCTTGCCCTTTTGGTGGTTGCAGCCCTCGCGACCAAACGCCTTGCCGCACACCGAACAGCGCACATACTTCACCGCGCACGAGACGCTGACTTCTTTTTTTATGCCGCCGTCAATTGCGCGGATCAGCGCGTCGTTTTCGCTGCCGCGCAGCAGATATACCTTTGCGCAAAGCGCGGCATAGGGTTCGCCCAACCGGTTTGTGCGGTCGGGCAGCTCCACAACCTCGGCGGCATAGATGCGCATGACCTGGTCGCCGCTTTTACAGCTGTGGTCAAACAGACCTGTCACGCCGACAAACAGCGCCGCGAGCGCGTCCAACGATGCGCGGGTAAACCGTTCGCCGTCGCGGTCGATGTCATTGTCGCACAAAAACGCCTTGAACACGTACAGCTCCTCCGCGGATAAATCCCTGCGGGTAAAGCCGTGAATCAGCGCAAGATCCTCTGTGTTCGGCTCGCCGGTTGTACCCGGAATTGCCTGCGCAACCTGCTCCATCAGCTTATGTATTTCCATAAAACCCCTCCCGTCATTGATTTTCAAGCCGCTCCGCCTGTGCCCGCAGCAGCCTTGCCCGCGCAAGCTCTACTTCGTCCGCCAGCGTGATGTCGTCCCATTCCACGCTGCAGCGCGGGTTCTCGCCCCAGATGCGCAGCACGCTTTGTGCCACGCGGATAATTACCGGGCTCAGTATGCGCCGGTAGCTTTCCAGCTCGCTGGTCAAAAGATCTGACTGCACCGAGCT
>JAVBSB010000048.1:0-14374 GCA_031547365.1 Oscillospiraceae bacterium
GCAGCCCCAGCCAGCCAGCGCCAAGGCAGATAGCGGCAACCAGCAGCGCCGCAGGGATAGCAATTAGACTCCGCTTGCGCCGTTTCGTCATTTCAGCTCACCCTCCTTCCAGATAAGGTGTCCATATTCACTGAGCCAGTAGGGCAGCTCCTCCGCCGGAAGATATTTAAGGCTCAGCGGCGTATTGATCCCGTCGTAATAATACACTTCGCTCAGGTCGCCGCGATACTCCCAGCTGGGGTTCCAGTACTCCGGCTCATATTCCGGACCATATGCCACGTCATGCTTCAGCGCGCCGCGATTGATAGACAATCCCGTCCCCATGGGTACATACGCAGAGCCCTCCGCCGCAGTATCCAAATATTTTCGGGCGGAGGTCTGCGACAGCTGAATAATCGCAACATCCCTCTCAATCCCGTCAATTGTCACGCGGCGGTATAAGCATTCCGCGCGCAGATAGCGCTTCGGCTTAAACGCAAGCTTAATGTCGCTGTAGGTGTCATCCTCGTTTTTGTTGCATTGCGCTCCGGTCACAAGCCCCGGCGTCCATGGTATGACGCGTTCTTCTTCAAACGCAGTATAAAGCGCCGCCCCGCCCGCAACAAACATCACCACCGCGAGAAACACTGCGCTCACCGAAAGCGCCGTCTTGCCCACCACCCTGCGCCGCGCTGCTTTCAGCCTGTCGCCCCGCTCCAGCTCCGCAGGGGCAGCCGCAGTGGGCAGCGGTTCTTCCAGCTCCGTCAGTAGCGCCCGGCACTCTTCGCATCCTGCGATATGCGCCTCCACCAGCGCGCGGCTCGCAGCCGAGCACGCCCCGTCGTGGTATAGCGGCAGCAGATCCTGAATGATCTCACACTGTGTCATTGTAAATCACAACCTCCATACGTGAATATGCGATATTCACGTTTTTGCCGCCTTTTTCTTCTCTTTGCGCTTGCGCAGATATACAATCACAAATACCGTCACCGGAATCGCAATCAACACAAGATAGGGGAAGACCGTGATAAACCACACCGTAAAGTCACGGAAGCCGCGTCCAATGCTCTTTAGGCTGTTGACGAATCCCGAGCCCGCCAGCTTGCTGAATTTCTGCGTCGGGGTCACGATGCGGTTGACCTCGCTGACCGAAATATTCACAGTGCTATATTTGACCTGATTGGTCAATTGCTGCAGCTTCTGCGAATAGCTCTGCAATTCCGCCCGCACATTCGAGAGCCTATCCTGCACAGTAATGATGTCGTTCACCGTCTTTGCTTTTTCTAGTATGGCAATCAGCGCCGTTTCCTCCGCCTTAAGCGCGTCCTTCCTGCTGCCAGTGTCGATCATCTCGTCGGTAACGTCCGAATTGTTTTTGTTCTGGTTCATGATGGTGCCATTTTCCTTCAGGCTTACCATAAATTTATCGAGGTTTTCTTGCGGTACACGCGCAACAATCTGCGCCTGTCGGTCTGCGTCGTAGTTGTATTCGCTGAACGAATCGATGTAACCATTCAGCTCCTTCAGTTTTGCGTTGAGTGCTGCACTGAACGCGTCATATGTCTTGGTTTGAATGCTCGCATCCCATGTAGAAATAATAAAGCGGTCCTTTTGCTCCGCGCCGCTGCCGCCGTCTGCCGGGGGTAGGGCTGTTTTGTTCGTTGCACCAACTGCATTGTCATAGGCCACATTGCTGTAGCTGTCGCGTGCCGTTTCCGGCATACTGCTGTATCGGAAATCGCTGGCTTCGTTCATGCCTGGGGCTGTCGGTTCCATGCTCTGTTTGCTGCCGCAGGCGGCACAAACGCCGACCAGCAGCATCGCCGCGCAAAGACATGCCAGGATAATCGTGATTAATTTTTTTGTTTTCATCGTGATTCCTCCATCATCTCTCTTAATTTGAGTTTGCCGCGGTGGAATGTGACCCTCGCCCAGCTTTCCGTTTTGCCGAACAGCTGCGCGATCTGCTCAAAGCTGAGATCGCCCAGCACCCGCAGCCGCACCACCTCGCGGTATGGCTCTTCCAACTGCCGCATCGCGCGTTGCAGCTCCATGGCAAGCTCCCTGTCCTCGTCTTCTGAAAAAGGTTCGCAGGGAAGCTCGTCCAGGTTTTCGGTAACCTTATGCTTTTTACAGTAAGTATACCAGGTGTTCTTTGCAATCTGGCACAGCCAGACCTCCAGCTTGCACTCGCCGCGGACCCGGTCGATGTGCTTCATTGCCTTAAGAAAGGTTTCCTGCGCAAGATCCTCGGCCAGGGCGCGGTTTTGGCACAGCGCATAGCTGTAGCGGAAAATCAGCGGAAAGTACTCGCGATATACTTCCTCGAACTCGGACACACCCTCACCTCGGTTCTATTACGTATGACACCTGGAGAACATAAAACGTTACATCGTTTCTTCTTTTATTTTTACCCTTTTGCAGAAAAAAGTCAAGCTATTTTTTCAGGAAACCGCTCCGGCCAAAGCTCTCGCAGGGAATTAAGCACCATTGCGTCCGGTCGCACATAACCGTTGTAATATGCAAAGTTCGCGGCTTCCATACGGTGTATCTGCGATACATTGCTCAAAAGCAGCTCCGCCTGCCGCACACACGCTTCCGCGTCGTGATAAACCAGATAATTCTTGCCCCTGCAAAAGCTGCCCGGCAGCGTATAATACAGCGGCTGCGTCACAATCGCGCGCCCCGCTGCCGTATATGCCGCGATTTCTTTGCCGGCGGAGTGATGCACTCCCTCAGTCGCTATGCAGATATAGTTTTCCTTCAATCGCTGTAAAAAAACGTCTTTACCGCAGATTTTAGCAGGCAAAACCAGCTCCGGCGCAAGCTGCTTTGCATAGGCGGATGGCTCCAGACCGCCAAAAAAACGCTCGCCGAAGGTTGTTTTGCATGCGCGGATACACGCCAGCCGCAGTGCGTTGACGCGTTCCGCTTCCGCTTGCGCCTGTTCGCCTCGCATACGTTTGGGGTCGAGCAGCTGCGTAACCAGCATTGCTTTATAATTAGGGTAGCTGTTGTGCGACATATAGGATTCAAGTATAAAAGGACATTTGCTCTCTATAAAATTTCCCGTGCAGGTGACATCATAGAACAGCCCGAGCGGGCGCAGTTTTCTGCGGTTCTTCATTTCGTTATAAAAGTCCCGCTCATAGTTTCTCTTAAAATAGAGCGTTACGCCGTCCAAAGCATGGTCAATTGCGTCTTTTTCCGGAGCGATATCATATCCTTCTGTTGCGTCATATAGCAATACGGCATCTTCCGCCCGCACCTCCATCAGCAGGCTGTGCGCCGGCTGCGTGCGTTCAACATCAAATTCAAGCAATCCGCGCCGTTGCAGCAGTGTAAATCCCGCCGCAAGCTGCGTCAATTCAGCGCCGCTGCCCAAGCGGATACGGCATCGCAAAGGCATGGAAAAGCCTCCCACCTAAATTTTCTTTTTTGGCAATTTGTTTGCGATTGAAAGGTAATATTTTCCTGAATTATGTAAATATAACGCACAATTGTTATGACCTCGTGTAATTCGCTTGCATTTCCTTTTGTATAGTGCTATGATGTGCAGGCAGAGTTTTGCGGATGCGGCGTTATATTTTTGTGTTGCCGATTTACGGCTCACACAGGGGGAGAAATATAACCGCATTCGCAGTCTCTGCGGCGCACAGTTGAAAAACTGCGCGCTTTTTTAATAGCTTAAAAATCGTTTAATCTTGCTTTGTTGCCTTTTTACGCCCTTCAAAATACCGTTGATTGTGCAGGCACGCGGCGGACTGCGGGCGCAGCTTCATGGCTTCGTCGTTGTGCATAATGGCTTCGTCCAGACGACCCAGCCGGTCACAGCACACGCACATTTGCAAATGCGGCAAATAGCCGTAGCAATCCTCCAGCATAAACGCGCCGGACGTTTCTTTTTTCGGGCAGTTCAATGCAAAATGGTACCATTGGACGGCCTTTTCGTATTCGTTCAAGGCAAAAAAGTAATACCCAAGCTCACAGCAAAGCTCTGCGCGGGGCGCATCGTAAGTGAAGGAGCGCAGCAGGGCTTGCAGGGCTTGTTCATGCTGGTTAAGAGCATTTCGGCACTGCGCCAATACGCGGCAGGCTTCGATGTTATTCTCAATCCAGCCCTTCCCTTCATTTAAAAATCGGTCAAAACCCGCGGCAGCTTCTGCATAGCGGGCGTTGTAAAACAATTCGCGGGAATAATAAAACTGTTCGCGCGGGGAAAGCGTTTCGCCGCGTTGTAACAAGCGCTCGAACAGCTTAATATTGCGCTGCGGGTCGGTCACGCTTTTGCGTCGGTGCGTGATGCCAATGGGAGAATGAATGATTTTGCCGAAGGGGGTAATCACCTCGTGGATCGCGCCCTCCCAACGGGCAAGGGGGCAGTTGCGCAGAATCCGTTCGCGAAAATAGCTAAAAGTCGGCTTTCCCTGTTCGTCAAAGGCGATGTTGTATTTCATCATTACAGTATCGACCGAGGTGTCAAGGCTTGCTTTTAACTCCAGAAAAGCCTTTGCGTCCTCCGGCTGCACAATATCGTCCGCGTCCAGCCACATCAGATAATCGCAGGTGCCCTTTGAAAACGCAAAGTTTCGCGCGGCGGCAAAATGGTCAATCCATACAAAGTCATAGACCTTGTCGGTGAATTGCCGCGCAATTTCCTTGGTGCTGTCCTCGCTGCCGGTGTCCACGATGATAATTTCATCCACAAGCGGTTTTGCGCTGCTTAAACAGCGCGCAAGCACCTGCTCCTCATTTTTTACAATCATGCACAGGCTGATCGTTGGCATAATATAACCCCCACTTATAGCATTATTGCTAAATTATATGCGGGGCTTTTGACGATGATGATGGATCAGACTATGCGCACAAAGGAAATCCGCCCTGTTGCGTTGATGGTAAAAAACATACTGAATGCAGCGATGGATGCATTTTGAAGTGATACAGCATCTCCTGCCGTCAAAGTTAGTATCATGTCGCCGGACAGTGTATTCCCGGAAACGGCTCCGCCAAGCGTACTGGCATTGATCGGCACGCCATTGACAACCAGCTTGGTGTAATAATCTCCGGAGCTGGAAGATATCAAAAGATACGTTGAAATCAAATAGGTTCCTGTTGTATTCACAACAAATGTGTTTGGGTTTAACTGTGTGATATCCGGTCCCGCCAAAAACGTGCTGGGGAAATCAATGGTATTGCCCGGGACAAACGAGCCGGTACCCACTCGATAATAAACGTTGGGCGAGGCAGCAATGCCGCTGCCCGTTGCGCCCGTCGCTCCGGTTTCACCGGTTGCGCCAGTTACGCCGGTAGGACCTGTTGCTCCGCTTTCACCCGTTGCTCCTGTAGCTCCGGTGGGTCCGTTCACAAAGACTGCGGGAATACAGTCACAAAACTCTCTTCGATCGCAATACATAAAATAGCCTCCTGTTTTATTCTGCTCTATCTTATGAAAAATGCGGTCAACTTGTGAGGCTTGTCTATCCGTAAAATATCTGTGCCGATTATTTTTTGTTTTTTTAAAATCTCTTGCGCCGCGTAAGGTTTTATAGTATAATTTATTTGTTAGGCTCTATATCTATATATAAGGCAGGTTATCATGGAGGAAGCAAAAACTGTGCGCATTGCCTGCGCGGGGCTCAGCGGACGCGGCAAAGGTCAAATGAGCGAAATGCTCAGCATTCCGGGCGTTGTTGTGCCTGCGGTGTGTGATCTTTATGAGGACAGAGCGGAGGAAGCCGCTGATCTTGTGGAAGAGAAAACCGGCGTACGCCCGGCGGTCTATCTGGACCATAAAAAAATGCTGGCGGAAGAAGTCCCGGATGCGTTGCTTTGCTGCTCCACATGGATTACACACGGGCGCATCGCCGTGGATGCCATGCGCGCAGGGTGCGATGTTGCGATCGAAGTCGGCGGCGCGGCGAGCATGGAGGAATGCTGGCGCATGGTGCGTGCCGGCGAAGAAACAGGTAAGTTCTGCATGCTGCTGGAGAATTGCTGCTACGACCGCAAAGAAATGGCGCTGTTCCGCATGGCGCGCGAGGGCGTATTCGGCGAAATCGTGCACTGCGAGGGCGGCTATCGCCACGACCTGCGCGATGAAATCGCCTATGGAAAAGAGTACCGCCACGGTCGCCTGAAAAACTTCATCGCCCGCAACGGCGAGCTTTATCCTACGCACCAGCTGGGTCCCATCGCCAAGCTACTGCGCATTAACCGCGGCAACCGATTCCTCACCGTAAGCAGCGTCGCCTCCAAAGCGCGCGGTCTGCACGAGTTCATCCTGCGCGAAAAGGGTTCGGACTACTACCTCGCCAATCAATCGTTCAATCAGGGCGATATCGTTGATACGACCATCACCTGCGCGAACGGCGAGACGATCCACCTCGTACACGACTGCACCCTCCCCCGCCCCTACAGCCGCAACTATTCCATTCAGGGCGTGTGGGGCGTTTACCGCGAGTCGCCGTTTCAGGACGCAATTTACCTCGACAACGTCTCCCCGCGCCACGACTGGGAGCCGTTTGACCCCTACTTAGAAAAATATGAACACCCGCTGTGGAAAAGCTACAGCGAAGAGGGCATCCACGCGAATGGTCACGGCGGGATGGATTACCTTGTGCTATCGGCTTTTGTCGACGCGGTTCAAAATCAAACTCCGCCCCCGATTGATGTCTACGACACCGCCGCTTGGATGAGCATCACTGCGCTCAGCGAGCAGAGCGTTGCCATGGGCGGCGCGCCCGTACCCGTACCCGACTTCACCAGCGGGCTTTGGGTTGACCGCGAGCCGTTTCTGCGCGGGATTTATTGCCTGGAAGATGTCTGCGGTGAATTTTTTCCTGAATGCTAATACTATGTTTTTTATATAAGGAGGTCTCTTATGTTTGACGCGTTCTTAAATTTCGACAGCGCCGCGTTCCAATGGGTCGGCGAATGGTTCCGCCCCGGAGCCAGCGCAATTCTCGACGGCATTCTGAAGTTCATCACCATGCTGGGCGACAGCGGCTGGTTTTTCATCCTGCTTGCTATTCTGTTCCTCATCCCGAACAAAACCCGCAAGGTCGGCGTCATTATGGCGTGTGCGCTGGTGCTTGATGTGTTGCTGGTCAACGTATTCTTAAAAGAATACTTCGCGCGTCCGCGCCCCTACGACCTCGATATCGCATGGTGGCAGCAGGCTTACCAAATGGTGTTTCCGAACGGACCGCTGGCACATAAGCCGCATGATTTCTCCTTTCCGTCCGGCCATACGGGCGCTGCGTTCTCGTGTATGCTTGCGCTGTTCTTCGGCGCGCGCAGAAAATGGGTCGGTCGTCTTCGCCTCTGGTCTATTATTGGTGTAGTACTGGCAGTTACCGTCGGATTTTCGCGTCTTTATTTCGGTGTGCATTATTTGACAGATATCATCGCCGGGGCACTGATCGGTCTGATTTGCGCCTTGATCGCCGTACTCGCGTTTAAGCTGCTTGAGCCGCTGTACGAAAAAGTCAATGCGCCCTTTAAACGCTTTGCCGAAGCGCATTTGCCAAAGTTTTTCTGGTGATATTACGCCATAAATTTGCGTATGTATACTGCGGGGGCTTTCTATTGCCCCGCAACTTGGTTGATGAAAGGTGTTTTTAAGTATGCTGAAAAATATTCCTGCCATCCTCTCGCCCGAGCTGTTAAAAACCTTGGGTGAGATGGGACACGGCGACGAAATTGTGCTTGGCGACGCGAATTTCCCTTCTGCTTCGCTGGCGCAGCGGCTTGTACGCGCAGACGGTCACGGTATTCCCGAGCTGCTCGACGCCATTCTGTTGTTCTTTCCGCTTGATAGCTTTGTCGAATGCCCCGTCGCCCTGATGGATACCGGCGACCCCAACATCCGCCCGCCTGTCTGGCAGGAATACAGCAAGTGCGTCTTGCGCCGCGAGGGCGACCGTCACTTTGATTTAATGGAGCGTTATGCGTTCTATGACCGCGCAAAAGAGGCATATGCCGTAGTTGCCACCGGAGAAACCGAGCTGTACGCGAACATAATCCTAAAAAAGGGCGTAGTAGCCGATGTATAAAGAGTATCTGGCAATAGACCTTGGCGCGTCCGGCGGTCGTGTTATGCGCGGCCGCTGGGATGGTTGTTCGATTGATTTACAGGAGCTGCACCGATTCTCCAATGATGCCGTGCGCGTTAACGGCACGCTGTACTGGGACATCCTGCGCCTTATGCATGAAATCAAGCAGGGACTCATGAAAGCCGCGCAGGCTGACTGCAAACCGGAGGCAATCGGCATTGATACCTGGGGCGTTGATTTCGGTTTGCTCGACGCCGAGGGGCATCTGCTCGAAAACCCCGTACATTACCGCGACGCCCGCACGGAGGGCGCAATGGAGGAGCTGGACAAGCTGCTGCCGTCGCGTGAATTATATGATATCACAGGCTTGCAGCGCCTGCCGTTTAATACAATTTATCAATTATTTGCCCTGCGCAGGCAGCGCCCCGATTTGCTCGCGCGGGCAAAGCGATTGCTGTTCCTGCCTGACTTGCTTGGTTATTTTCTAACCGGCAATATGGCAACTGAGCGCTCGATTGCGCGCACCTCGCAGCTGATGGACATCCGCAGCGGCGATTGGTCACAGCACATTCTAGACCTTCTGGAATTGCCGCGCGCGTTGCTCGGCAAAATCGTCTCTTCCGGCACGCCGCTGGGCGCGCTGCTGCCGGAATTACAGGACGAAACCGGTCTTGGCGCTGTGCCTGTGATTTCTGTTTGCGGACACGATACGCAGTCCGCCGTATGCGCTCTGCCCACCGAGCAGGACACCTTTGCCTTTCTCAGCTCCGGTACGTGGAGTCTGTTCGGCACAGAGTTGGACAAACCCATCCTCAGCGAAATGAGCTATGACTGCAATATCACCAACGAGGGCGGCTTTAATAAAATCCGTTTTTTAAAGAACATCACCGGGCTGTGGCTGATCCAGGAATCGCGCCGTCACTGGAACCGCCACGGACACAATTACAGCTATGCCGATCTGGAGCGCCTGGCGCTTGAAGCGCCGGCTTTTGCGTGTTCCATCGACCCCGATGACCCTGTGTTCATCCAGCCCGGCAACATCCCCGCCCGTGTGCGCGATTATTGCAGCCGCACCGGTCAGACGCCGCCCGAAACTGTCGGCGCAACTGTGCGCTGCATCTATGAATCTCTGGCGAAAAAGTACAGCGCCACGCTCAACATGCTGGAGACCTGTACCGGCAAGCGCTTCGGCTGCATTCATGTAATCGGCGGCGGGGTAAAGGACGGTCTGCTCTGCCAGATGACAGCAAACGCCTGCGGCGTTCCTGTGCTTGCGGGACCTGCAGAGGCAACTGTGCTGGGCAACATCCTCGCGCAGATGATCGCGCAGGGCGAGCTTTCTAATTTAAAAGAAGCCCGCGCAGCTGTAAAAAACAGTGTGGCAGTGCAGGAATATGGACCGAAAAGCCAGTGACGGTTTAGCGCGCTGACAACTTAAGAAATCCCTTGAAATTCCCAAAATAATACAGTATAATAATTTTGGTGCTGCGCGGCAGCGGCGGTTACTCCCCTCCCCCTCAAAAAGGGGGTGATGGTTATGGACTTTAATTTTGCGCTCTACATCGCGATGTTTCTCGTAGTCGCAACCGGCTATATCTTGTCCATCCGTGGCAGTAAGAAATAACCGCCCCTGAGCCTGGCAGCTTGGGCGGTTACTTCTCATGTTCAATTAGACGAGGGTAGGGAAGTGCCGTTTGCTTACGCAGCACCAACCCTCAACTTCATTATAGCGTTGCATCACTTGTTTGTCAAGTAAATACGGCATAATATTTAATATATCAGGAGGATTCCCATGCATAACAATCATCCCACCATTGGCATCCGCCCCGTGATCGACGGCCGCTGGGGCGGCGTGCGCGAAAGCCTGGAGGCAAAAACGCGGCAGATGGCTTACGCCGCGAAGGCACTGATCGAACAAAATTGCCGCTATTCCGACGGCACGGCGGCACGCTGCGTTCTTTCGCCCTGCACCATCGGCGGGAGTGCCGAGGCTGCGCAGTGCGCCGAGGCCTTTGCCTCACAAAACGTCTGCGCTACGCTGAGCGTCACCCCCTGCTGGTGCTACGGCAGCGAAACCATGGACACAGACCCCTTGACCATCAAGGCAGTCTGGGGCTTTAACGGCACAGAGCGCCCCGGCGCTGTGTACCTCGCGGCAGTCATGGCAGCCCACGCGCAGAGCGGCTTGCCGGCGTTTTCGATTTATGGTCATGACGTGCAGGATATCGCCGACGAGAGCATTCCTGCCGACGTGAGCGAAAAAATCCTGCGCTTTGCCCGCTGCGCGCTGGCGCTCGGGCAGATCAAGGGCAAGAGCTATGTCGGCATCGGCGGAGTGTCGATGGGCATCGCGGGCAGCTATACCGACGCGAACGTGATGGCGAAATACTTCGGTCTGCGCCCTGAATGGGTCGATATGAGCGAAATCCGCCGCCGTGTGGACCTGGAAATCTACGACAAAGAGGAGTACGCCATTGCGCTGGACTGGGTAAAGAAGAACTGTAACGAGGGCGAGGACCGCAATGCAGCGCCCGCAACGCGCGAGCGCAAGGACTGGGAATGGGAATTCGTCACGAAGATGACGCTGATCTGCCGCGATATCCTGATCGGCAACGAAAAACTGAACAGTACAACCCCGAGCGATGCTGCACAGGGTCAGAACGGCTTGTTGCAGGACGGCTGGCATGAGGAGGCGCTCGGCCGCAACGCCATTTTGGGCGGGTTCCAGGGGCAGCGGCAGTGGACAGACTATATGCCCAACTGCGATTTCACCGAGGCGCTGCTCAATTCCAGCTTTGACTGGAACGGTAAGCGCGAGCCCCTCACCTTCGCCACGGAAAACGACGGTCTCAACGGGCTTTCTATGCTCGCGGGCAAGCTGCTCACCGGTACCGCCAGCATTTTTGCTGACGTGCGCACCTACTGGAGCCCCGAAGCCGTGCAGCGCGTTACCGGCAAGGCGCTCGAAGGCAGGGCAGCAGGCGGAATTATCCACCTGATCAATTCCGGCGCGGCGGCGCTGGATGCCACCGGCGTGCAAAAAGACGCCGAGGGCAACGGCTGCATAAAGCCCTGGTGGGACGTAACGCAGGACGAAATCGCCGCTATGCTTGAAGCCACCACCTGGTGTCCGGCGAATACCGGCTATTTCCGCGGCGGCGGGTATTCCTCGCACTTTAAAACCCTCGCGGAAATGCCCGCGACCATGATGCGGTTCAATATCATCGAAGGTCTCGGTCCCGTGCTGCAAATTGCCGAAGGGTATACCGTCACGTTGCCGGACGACGTACACAACGCCCTCGACAGCCGCACCGACCCCACCTGGCCCACCACCTGGTTTGCGCCGAATTGCGGCGTTGGCGGCACTGCGTTCCGGGATGCCTATTCCGTCATGGCAAACTGGGGCGCGAACCACGGCAGCCTCACCTACGGTCACATTGGGCGCGACCTGATTACCCTTGCCAGTATGCTGCGCATTCCGGTTTCGATGCACAACGTACCCGATGCCGATATCTATCGCCCGCACTGCTGGGCAGCCTTCGGCACGAAGGACCTCGAATCCGCCGACTACCGCGCGTGCGAGGTCTACGGCGCAAGGTTCTAATAATACTTAAGGCACATCAATACAGGGGCGACCCGCGCGTCGCCCTTCTTTCTATAAAAGACTAACTATCTGTGTTGTAACGGACGAAGGCGACGGCATATTGGAGCTGAAAAGCATTGCCGTTGACCCGGCTTTTCAGCGGAAAGGCTATGGTAAAAAGTTGATCGAGTTTACCATTGCGCAATACAAGGGCAAATATGCAACCTACCTGGTCGGTACAGGCGACGTTCCCTCCGCCGCTTGTTTTTATGAAGCCTGCGGATTTCACAGGTCGCATATTTTGAAGGATTTCTTCATCGACCATTATGACCATCCTATGTTTGAGGACGGCATTCAATTGGTAGATATGCTCTACCTGGCACAAGCGCTTTAATTATAAAAAAGCAGTTGCATTTTCTCCGCCCATATGTTAAAATATCAGGCTCATCGCTTCATCGTATAACATCTATCATCTAAAATCTACTGTCTATATCAGGAGGTACACATGGCTAACCCTGACACCCACACCCTTGTCACTGCGCTGCAGGGGCTTAACCCGAAGGATTACGACTGGTCCTTTTGCCTTTACAGCACAGCAAAAAGCCGCGACGGCGTAGCGCTGCGCTGGAATACCTGCGAAATGCGGGATATTCCGCGCTGGGCAGAACAGATGATCCGTCTGCTGCTTGAAAAAACGCTGACTGAGCGCACCGTAACGGAGTATTCGCCCTTGCTGCCGAAAGAAGAAATCGGCGCGTTATCGCAGGGCGACGCACAGATCCGCGACCAGATCGGCGACATTTTACTTGGTATAGCCGGCGCAGAAACCAAAGCACCCGAAGATTTTATCTCAGGCGCTGTGACGCGTCCCGTCGGCTATGCGTTTTACGGAAAACAACGCACACCGGAAGAATCCGTCCCGTCGAAAGAAATATTGTTCTTACGCCGCGCAAACCCCTTCATCAGCGGCGCAAAGGCGCTGCTTTGCACCGGACAGGGCAATGCCGTTGCCGAAGCGCAGTCTCCCCTGCTAAAGTTTACACCACAGGTCGATTTTTTGCTGATGGACGGTATGTGTTATCTCATCAGCGAGAGCGTCGGCAAGGACCTGGAGCTTGAAAGCCGCGCCGCCGCGGTGTGTGCCCGCAGATTGGAGCAGGTCGCAGAAGCAGAGGTTCTGGGCAACTATGAACAGCTTGAGCAGGCTGCATTGACCAAGCATACGAAAAAATTCCTTGACTTTGATAAAGATATCCTTGCGCACATCGCCTCTCTTTCGATTGAATCACGCATCGATTTTCTTTCGGTCTATGGCATTTCGCTTGACCGCGACGGCAAGATGGATTCCAATGACCCTGAACAGTGCGAACGCATCATTGACCTGCTCTGCGGCCGCACCTGCACGGACGTCCTGGGCAGGCTGGCCGTCGGGCTGAACATTAAGCCGCGCGAATAACGCCGCTTCGCTGTGACAGATAAAAGCAACCTATAAAATTAGGAGCCGATTTGTGTCGGCTCCTTTTGCATTACCCGTTTAACTCTACAATCGAGATCTGGTCCGCGCCGTAACCCGTTTTCTCCAGCAAAATTTCCTTGATCTGCATCGCCATCGCGCCGTCGATCGGTTCGCCGCCGAGCACCGCCTGTACATTGCCGTCGCCTATGGTAACAATGCATTCGCTGCCCGTTTTCGCTGTGATCAAGGACTCACAGTCGCCCTCCAGCTTGATGGAATTTGCCAACGCCTGCAGGGCTTTGCTTGCGTCCGCAACCGCTTTTGCGTCGGCCTTGCTGTTGGTAATGATGTCGTTGAGCGTCTCCTTTGCCTCGTCGTGCGCCGCGCTGCGCTTCAGCTTTGCGCCCGCAAAATACTCCCCTGACGAAGAGCTGTAAGGATTGTGTACATATAGGCTGTCGCCGAGGTGATCTTCATTCTGCGTTGCCGCAACCTGCGTCACCGGTATTGTACTGCCGTCCGCCGCCACTATAGGCTTCGTATAATACCAGTTTACGAACACCGCCGCGCCCAGCGCAAGCACCAGAGTCACCAAAATCAGCTGCCGTTTTTTCAAAAGTTTCTTCACTGTCATATCCTCCCATGCCTTTATTTATATTTAATAATTATATACATTATTCAACGGATCCCAGCCGCGCCACGCTGACTTTGTTGCTACCGATCCCCAGCACCGCAGTCACGGCTTCAACAATCGCCTGCTTTACAGTTAAATCGTCGCCGCCGCGGCATATCACCGCAACGCCGCGCACCTGCGGCTCAAGCATCTTTAATACAAGCCCCTGCTGTCCGCCGCCGCTGCCGATGATCACATACTCCTTGTTCGCTGTCAGGCTTTCTTCGCTGCCGTTTTCGTTTATGCTGTGCTTTGAATCGCTTTCGCCCTGCGTTGCATAAATCGGCTCGCTCCCGGAATCGAGCGTCAGCATAACCTTCGCCTCCCCCGCCCCGGCAATTGCGCCGATGATATCGCATAATCGCTGCTCCAGCTGTTGCTCGTACTCGGTCAGGTCAACGCGTATGCTTTCCTGCGCGGCATTAGAAGCGGTGGGCTTTGTTCCGCCCGGCAAAGAAGTAAAACACAGCAATAACAACCCAATCAGACCTGCCGCCATAACAATCGCCTGCCATTTGCCAACCTTCCACTTGCGCAGCAGACTGCCCGGCTTTTTTTCACCCTCCATTGCCGTCCCTCCTTTACGACTCCGTTTTGATTTTTACATCTAAGCCTGCGCCTGTATTGAT
>JAVBSB010000069.1:0-2636 GCA_031547365.1 Oscillospiraceae bacterium
GCAAAACATAGCAACAACAGAAGCGCAAGAATACCTGCAATGGCTTTTTTCATAAAGTTTCAGTCTCCTGAAATCTGATTTTTGCGGCGTTGGCATGCGCCTGCAAGCTTTCTGCTTCTGCGATGGTGACGATATCATCCAGCGCGGTCTCCAGCGCAGGGCGGGTGTAATGGATGAATTGCAATTTTTTGACAAAATCATCTACCGAAAGCGGGGAGAAGAAGCGCGGGGTTCCGCCCGTGGGCAGCACGTGGTTCGGTCCGGCGAAGTAATCACCGGTAGATTCGGGCGTGTAATGCCCCAGGAAGACTGAGCCCGCGTTGTCTATCGCCCCCAAATATTCCATGGGGTTTGCAACGCAAAGCTCAAGGTGCTCGGGCGCGAAGTCGTTGGCATATTGTATGGCCTGCGCTATACTTTCGCAGACTAAAATTGTACCGTATTCGTTCAGGCTGGTCTGTGCGATGTCTTTGCGCGGCAGTTCCGCCAGCTGGCGTTCCAGCTCGGCACAGGTTTGCTCTGCGATATTATGCGAAGTTGAGAGCAGTACCGCGCTTGCGAGCTTATCATGCTCCGCCTGTGACAAAAGGTCGGCTGCCAGCCACGCGGGATTCGCTGTTTCGTCGGCAACAATCAATATTTCGCTCGGTCCTGCGATCATGTCAATATCGACCGTGCCATAGAGCAATTTTTTGGCCGTGGCTACATAAATATTCCCCGGACCTACGATTTTATCTACCTTCGGGATGCTCTCTGTTCCGTATGCCAGCGCGGCGCAAGCCCACGCGCTGCCGACAAGGAACATGCGGTCCACCCCCGCGATTTCCGCAGCGGCGGCGATGTTCGGGTCCACGCCCCCCTGCCACGGCGGCGTCACCATGATTATCTCTTGCACCCCCGCGATTTTCGCCGGGATAACGTTCATCAGTACGGACGAAGGCAGCGGTGCGGTACCGGCAGGCACATAGACGCCTACGCGGTGCAGCCCACGCACGCGCTGGCCCAGCATTACGCCGTTTGCGTCGGCGGTGAACCAGCTTTGCTGCTTTTGGCGCTCATGAAATGCGCGGATGTTTTCCGCAGCGCGTTGCATTGCCCGCCGAACCTCCGGCGCACAGCCCTTTGCCTGCCCGGCAATATCCACCTTTACGGGCGCAGCCTTGTCGAACTGCAGCGCGTATTCCCGTACAGCCTCATCGCCCCGCGTTTTCACCTGCGCAAGAATCGCTTGTACGGCTTCGGTCACCCTCGCGTCCACTTCGCCGCTGCGCGCTTTTAGCGCCTCGAAGACTTCAAATTCTTTTTTGCCGTTGCAAACCGTAATATCAATCAATTTCTGTATTCTCATTTCTAATTTACTTTCGCAGCCAATTCCATGTCGCTGAGCAGCTGCTCGATTTCTTCGCGGCGCAGCTTCATGCTGGCGCGGTTGACGATTACACGCGCGGATATCGGCATGATCTCCTCATAGACCTCCAGACCATTTTCACGCAAAGTTGAACCGGTTTCTACAATGTCCACGATGGCGTGCGCCAGACCCAGCAGCGGCGCAAGCTCTACCGAGCCGTCGATCTTGATGATCTTGACATCCATGCCCTTTTGCGCAAAGAAGGCTTTGGCTACGTTAGGATATTTCGTCGCGACCACACGCTCGTGGTAGCCCAGATAAAAATCCACCCCTGCGGGACCTGCCATGGCAAAACGGCATTTTCCGAAGCCAAGGTCCAGCATTTCGTAGAAGCCGCCGCCGCCTTCGAGGATGGTATCCTTGCCTACGATGCCAAGGTCGCACGCGCCGTGACCCACATAGGTCAGCACGTCGGGCGCTTTTGCCAGCACCACTTCACAACCCTCCATAGGCAGGATCAGTCGTCTGCCTTTGTTATTGATCTGTGAACAGTCAAAGCCGATGGCTTCAAACAGCTCGACCGCGCGTTTTTCCAGCCGGCCTTTTGTCAGGGCAATTCTTATTGGGCGCATGTGGATACCTCCGTTCTCAGATTTCAGATAACAGACAGCAGATGTCAGACAATGCGTTCGCCGTCTTTGTCGATGATGATCAATCGGGGGATGGCGTGTTCTTTTGCGAAGTTCGCGGCCTCCTCCAGACTGTTTGCTTCGGAATACAAATAAAATCTATCTTTTTTGCGAAGTTCAAGCGTACGCGCAAGGGCGGCGGCTTCATAGCCCGCTGCGCCGAAGACCAGGGCGTGCGGTTTTATTGCACCTTTCACCTGACCGTTTTCGAGCAAGACCTCCGCCAGTACATCCGTCTTAATGCCGAAGCCCACCGCCGCAGCAGGGCGCCCGAACTCCGCCAGCAGCGCGTCGTAACGCCCGCCGGAAAGCACTGTCTTACCCGAACCCTCGATGTATCCGCGGAACACCAGCCCCGTATAGTACTGCTGACCGTGTACAAGCCCAAGGTCAATGTCGATGCATTCGTGCAGACCGAGCGCCTCCAGCGCGGCGAATAATTGCGTAAGATAGGACAACGCCTTCTTTGCGCCTGCATTTTTAAAAATAGATTTCGCTTCTTTGAGCACTCTTGCTTCCCCAAACAGCTTCGGCAGTTGTATCAGCGACTGTACGCAGGCGCTTTCGCCATAGGGCGTAAGCAACGCCTCCAATGCTGG
>JAVBSB010000067.1:0-8355 GCA_031547365.1 Oscillospiraceae bacterium
GGTCGTCGAGTGTGTCTATGATTTGCAGCACCGCCGCCTGTAATGCAGCGATACCGCCGTAACGCACAGACTCGGGGAGAATGGGCGCTTTTGCAGCCGCAGGCGTCGATGCCATTGCAGCCAATAGCGCGGCAGCAACAGTAATTGCCACTGTTTTTTTCTTCATTAATATAAATCTCCCAAAAAAGATTTTTAAAATCGAACAGATTAAAAAGCAAAATACTTTTCAAGCAAAGCCTGTGTACGTCCGGAAAGAGACTCCAGCTGCTCCTTTGCGCCGGGTACGCCGTTGACATAATCCTTCATCGCGCGGCCTTCCTCAAAGCACAGCTCGTCATGCAGGGGGAAGTAATTCTTTTCAAGGAATGTGGCGTAGCGCAGAAAGCGGTAATCGCCGACGTAGCGCGGATGCTCGTCGAGCGTATCAACGGCAATGGAATAAAGCTTCAGGATGGAGTCGATCAACGCTTCTCTCTCATTTTTAGGGGAGAATACAATCGTTGAGCAGACATGGCTGCCGGCGCTGTTGGTGCTGTTGTGGGTGTCGGTGTTGCCGACAACGGGATATATGCGACCCTTCGCAACGTCGCGGTAATAATCGGCCGACTGAAACTCATTTTGTTCGGTATAAAGCTCGCCGCCAAGTACCTCATAGGCGCCAAAGGGATGGACCTCCATCATCGCGTCGACGAAGCTCGGCGGTATGTGAAGCACATAGGGAATCCAGTAGGGGTGGCAAAAAATGCCCAGTCCGCCGCCTTTTTTTATGTGCTCAAACACCCAGCAGCAGCTGGCGAAGGTATAGCGTTCGCTGCCCTTGAGCTGCGCGGGGATGTCTATGGTCTCCATGTAGGCGTCCACCTCAGCCCAATGCGCCTCGGTTGATTGAATGGGCGGCGGGTCTGCGATGACCGCGCGCTTGTCGTCCTCGTGACAGACGGCTTCTTTTATACCGTCGCGCACAAGGGCGTTTACGCTGTAGCTCCCGCCGAAATTGACGATGTGCACGTTATTTAAGTGCGTGCTGTTATCCTCGTCGCAGGGCAGATGTACCTCCTCGCCCGGCACGAGGGTTAAGTCAATTTTTACATCTTTATATGCCGCAATGGCTTCCAGCGAAGGATAATAGCGCAAATGGTCTGTTACAGCCATAAAGTCATAGCCGGTTTTGCGGTAATCCGCCGCCAGCACCTCGGGCGATTGCTTGCCGTCGGAGCGGAAGCTGTGCATATGACAATCCCCGCGGTAAGGGTAACGACCTACAAGGTCTTCGGCGACTGCATACATGCTCAGCCGCAGGTTAAAGTCGCTGCGCAGCCCGTTCTCCTCGCTTTTTTCAAGAAAAAGCCGTACAAAGAACTGCTGCTCGCCAAAAAATTCAAAGGAAAAGCGTATACAGCCGTCTTCGTCCGGCGCGACTTCGTATTGGAAGTCATTTGGTCTGTCGGGGTATGCCCATGTGTCGCCCTCGTCCAGTCCGTTGAGTTTTAACTGATATGTTGTCTGTAAAAACGCGGCGTGCCTGCCCAGCGGCTTAATGCAAACTTCACTTACCTTCCCCGCAGGCACTACCTTCGGGAAAATGTCGTAGTTGTGCAATTCGTCGCAGTACTGCAATTCGAGCTTGTTGGTGAACATAAAAACCTCCTGTTTATTTCGTTTTGAGCGGGCATTTCAGTCCCTCTCTTGTTCCAAATTGGAAACATAGCGGAGCCGGAGCCGGTCAGTTGTGCCATCAATGCGCCGCGCTGCAGGCGGTCACGCTTGTATTCCGCAAGGTCTGGCAGGTGAACCGCCTGCTCAAACACGTTGCCGCACAGCGGAAACAACGCGTCCCAGTCGTTTTTGCGTACACAGTCCACAGCCAACGCAGTGTCGGGGTGCAGCAGTTCTATGCTGTCCATTGCAGTATACGCCTGCTTGGTGCTTACCCCTGCGCGGGGTTTATATACCTCGATTGTGTATTCGTTCGGAAGGCAGGGCAGGGGCGTTAATACTTCGCCTATGCCTTCACAGAGGCAGCATCCGCCAACAATGCAGAAGGGTACGTCCGCGCCCACTCGCACGCCGATGGAGATCAGTTTTTCGTCCGGCATAGTGGGGGCATACATGTCCCGCAGCGCCCGCAGAACAGCCGCAGCGTCCGCGCTGCCGCCGCCCAGCCCCGCCTGAGAAGGAATGTGCTTCTCAATTGAGATTCTCAGTCCATCCGGCGGACCATATTCCTGCCCAAACGCTTTTGCGGCCCTCCATGCAATGTTGCGGCAATCGGTCGGAATGCCGGGCTGGTCGCAGCAAATCTCGATTTCGCTGCCCGGTATTTTTTCAACCGTAACAACGTCATGCAGGCTTATGGTCTGCATGATCATCGCGACATTATGATAACAGTCCGGGCGCTTGCCCGTAACGTCCAACAACAGATTGATTTTTGCATAGGCAAGGTATGTGTTCATGCGATTTCGACCTCGATTGGCTCACGGTTTTGGTACAGCGTCATGTGCGTAAAGCCGCAGCGCCGCGCAATGTCCATGCCTTGCTCGAGCCCCGCGCCTATGTGCTCCGCAAAATGCGCATCGGAACCGATTGTAATTCGTTGACCGCCGAGCTCTTTAAAACGCCGCACGATGGATTCTTCGGGCATGGATTTACCGATTTTCTGGCGCAGACCGGAGGTATTGATCTCCAGCGCCAGCTTGTTTTTGATGGCTGCCTCTAAAACAGCGTCCATTTGCTGCGCATAATCTTTTAAGTTTATATGATATCCGTGTTCGCCGACAATATAGCGCAGGGGATACGTCAGGTGCGCGAGAATGTCGAATCTGCCCCATTGCGCAAGCTTCAGCATTTCGTCAAAGTACGCTTGCAGCATGCGTTCTGCGCCGCCGTCGGCATATTCTGCGGGCTCGATAAACCAAAAATCTTTTTTATTGCGCAGATTATGTATAGAACCGATCACAACGTCATATGAATATTGTTGGACGAGATGCTCTGCCTCCGGCAGATTATAGGTTGGCTCGCCCAGCTCGACGCCCGCGCAGACAATCAGCGAGCCGAGGAAAGCGGAGCGGGCCTTAACAATTTCAAAATAGCTCTGCTTTGCGGTGCGGTCAAAGTGCTGTTCTCTGTAATAGTCCATCTCCACGTGGTCTGTGAAGGCGACCGCGCGCAGATTGGAAGCGGCGGCAGTCTCGCACAAAAAGACGGCGGAATGGTGTCCGTCGAACGAGTTATCAGTATGGGTGTGTAAATCCAAAAGGTTTTTATACCTCATGTTACTTCTCCTGCTTTTTATTCTTGCCAATAGTTTAACACTTTTCTTCGGCTAATGCAATATTAAACTTGACAAATCGCAGTTTTTCATTTATAATACAATTAGGTTGATGTATTTTGGAGGCGAACACTGCCTCTATGAAATAGAAGCGTAACATAGATAAACAGCTGGCGCGGCCTCAAAGAGTGAGGCCTTGCTACGGCTGTATAAAAAAGGAGAATATTTTTGCAGCAAAACGAAAAGAAAGTCATCCTGGACGCATCGGTCCGGGGCAAGCGTATGTATGTAAAGCAAAACGTGCAGGAAACGCAGGCGCAGGAAGCAGCGCCAAAAAAACAGCAGAACGAAGGGCAGAAAAAGCAGCAGCCCCAGCAGCGCCAACAGGCGCAAAAAAAACCACCTCAGGGTGACAGCTTAAAGCAACAGCCCGCAAAACGCGGCAGACCGCGCAAGCAGGAGCTGGAACCCGTCAAGGTCACATTTTTAGGCGGTATGAACGAGGTTGGCAAAAACCTTACGGCATATGAATTTCGCGGTGACATAATCATAGTCGATTGTGGTCTGGCGTTTCCCGATGCGGAAACACCGGGCATTGATCTGATTATTCCCGACTTTTCCTGGCTGGAGCAGAACGCCGAAAAAATCAGGGGTATCGTTATCACACACGGACATGAGGATCACATCGGCGGCTTAGCCTATTTGCTAAAACGCATTAATGCGCCGGTCTATTCGGCAAAGCTGACGCTTGGTCTTATCCGCGGCAAGCTCAAGGAGCACCGCATACAAGAAAAAACCCGTCTGATTGAAGTCCATGCGGGTCAAACCATCCCGCTGGGGCAGTTTATGGTGGAGACCATCCACGTTAACCACTCTATCCCCGATGCCTTCGCGCTGGCAATCACCTGCGAGGCGGGCACCATTATCCAGACCGGCGACTTTAAAATTGATACCACGCCCATCGACGGGGACATGATCGACCTTGCGCGTCTTTCGCGCTACGGCAAAAAAGGTGTGCTTGCGCTGCTTTCCGATTCCACGAATGCGGAACGACCGGGTTATACCATGAGCGAAAGCAAGGTCGGCGAAAGCTTTGACACGCTGTTTCGCCGCGCGGAAAACCGCAGAATATTGGTTGCAACTTTTTCAAGCAATGTCCACCGCGTACAGCAGATCATGGACGTCGCGGCGCAGCTGGGTCGCAAGGTGGCTCTGCTCGGTCGCAGCCTTGAAAATGTCGTCAGTGTCGGTACAGACCTCGGTTATCTGCATATCCCCGAAGGCCTGGTCATCCCCATTGATATGATCCAGCGCTATACCCACGAGCAGATCGTGATCATTACCACCGGCAGCCAGGGCGAGCCCATGAGCGCGCTGACCCGTATGGCGTTTTCCGACCACCGCAAGGTGGAAATCGGTCCGCAGGACTGCGTCATTATTTCCGCAACACCCATCCCCGGCAACGAAAAGACCGTGGGCAAGGTAGTCAACGAGCTGTTAAAGCTCGGCGCGATGGTGGTCTACGAAAAGATGTACGACGTGCATGTCTCCGGTCACGCCTGCCAGGAAGAGCTGAAAATCATGCTGGGAATAACAAAGCCGCGGTACTTTATCCCCGTACACGGCGAACAGAAGCACCTTGTCAAGCACGCGCAGCTGGCGCAGTCCATGGGTATGAACCCGCACAACATTATGATTGCCGACAACGGCATACAGCTGGAGCTTACAACGGATGAAATGAAGGTTGCCGAGCCTGTTCCCGCAGGCAGCGTATTTGTGGACGGCAGCGGCGTAGGCGACGTTGGCGCGGTGGTGCTGCGCGACCGCAGGTGGCTGTCGCAGGAGGGGATGATTATAGTCGCGGTTACGGTGGACCGCACGAACGGACAGATTATTTCCGGTCCCGAAATCCTTTCCAAGGGCTTTGTCTATGCCAAAGAATCCGAAGATTTGCTGCAGGAGACCAGGGAGCTTGCCGTACGTGTGATTGAAGATACTCCCCTGCGCAATCGCACGGATTGGAATTCCCTGCGCGGAAAGTTGCGCGAAGAGATTGCGCGCCTGATGCATGAACGCACCAAGCGCAGTCCGCTGGTTCTCATTGTTCTGATGGAAGGCTAGTCAGGCATAGGGTCAGGCATTCGGGTTCAGGGGAGCGATTATCCGGTCAATTGTATGATTTCTAAATTTATAAATTAAAAAGGAGAGCTGCTTTGAACCTCCTGCCGAAGCATCAAGCTATGCTGCTGGGTGCTGTGCTGGTGTTGGCGCTGCTGCTGGTGCTGCTGGTCGTTGTGCTGATACGCTGGGTGCGCCGCCAGCGCATACGCGATGCCCGCACGTATTCACCCGAAACCGATGACCCTGCGTTGCTGCACGCACAAATTGATCGCTTGCAGCCCTGTCTGATGCAAGTTGCGCTGGACGGGGTGGATGAGCTGCGCCGCGGCTGGCGCGAAAGTGAGCGCGCGGAGCTGCGTGCGGGCGCGGAAGCGATTTTGGAGGAATGGGCAGCCACGCACGAGGGTTTGTTGGCCAAGCTGGAAGACAACCGCTACCAGATGCTTGTGCAGCAGCCCATGCTTAACCGCATGGTGGAGACAAAATTTGCGGTGCTTGACGCCGTGCGCGCCTATCAATTCAGAGGCAAACGCGCAGGCGTAACCATTTCAATCGGTGTCGGTCATGGCACGACCTATGCCGAGTGCGGCAGCAACAGCCGTCAGGCGCTGGATTTAGCCTTGGGGCGCGGCGGTGACCAGGCTGTTGTGAAAAACTGGGATTTAAGCTATGATTTTTACGGCGGCGTCTCAAAACGGGTAGAAAAAACTGAAAAGGTGCGCGTGCGCATTATGGCGACAGCCTTCGCCGATTTGATACATAGCTGCGACCAGGTATATGTTATGGGGCATATCAACGCTGATTTTGATTCGCTTGGAGCCGCGGCAGGCGTATGTGCAATGGCGCATGCGCAAAGCAAGCCGGCTTATGTCGTCTTGGAGCCGCAAGGTACCATGGCTGTGCCGCTGCTGAAGCTTTGGGAGGAACAGGACACAGCGCCCGAGGTGATCGCGCATAAACGCGCCTTACAGGGGCTAAGCTCAAAAACGCTGGTTGTTCTTGTGGATGCCCATACGGCGCAAATGGCGGAATGTCCGCAGCTGCTCGAAAAAGCAAAGCTGACCGCAGTGATTGACCATCACCGGCAGTCGGCAGATTATCTTACAGGCACCTCTGTGTTTTATCTGGAACCGGGGGTATCGTCCTGCTGCGAGATGGTGACGGAATTATTGCAATACACACAGCCCGCGCCGCGCATCAGTCCGGCGCAGGCGGATGCTTTGCTGTCAGGAATCATGCTTGATACGCGCAGTTTTGTCCTGCGCACCGGTGCCGCGACATTTGAGGCTGCGGCATGGCTGCGCGCGCGCGCAGGCGACCCTGTGCGCGTAAAACGCCTGTTTGCCGGCGATCAACAGATGATACGCCATAAGCTGGATATCGTTATACGCGCGCAATTGATCGGTCGCTGCGCAATCAGCATCGCGCGTACCGCTTGCGACGGAGCGCAGCGCATGGTCTGTTCGCAGGCAGCGGACGAGCTGTTGAATATCCAAGACGTTGACGCGGCGTTTATACTCTTTGCTGAGGAAGGAAAAATCTGTATTTCCGCGCGGTCGCTGGGCGCGCGAAACGTTCAGGTCGTGATGGAAAAGCTCGGCGGCGGCGGACACCAGACCATGGCCGCGGCGCAATTGCCTCAGGAAAGCTACACGATGGAGTCAGCTGTGCGGCTGCTAATGGATACCCTCAGTGAATAGCGCGATAACCATTTGCGAATTGCAGCAAAAGCCCCCCTTGCTTACAAGGGGGGTTATACTATGTAATTAGGGAACCGGCATTAAAACTCCGGTGCGTCAGGCGCAATAAATTCGGGCGCTGCGGTGGGCTTGTTCATGGTCGTCTGCAGGCGTTTTTGCGTGTTGCGAATATCCGTGAGCGACGCCGCGAGAATTTCCTCAGCTTCGCTGACAATCTCTTCTACAACGGAGCGCACGCCGCCGGTATACTGCATACCCCATTCCTCGGTGCGGCGCAGTAATTCCTGGCTGTAGTTCTGTGCGTCCACAACGATTTGTTCCGCATGCATACGGCTTTCATTTTCGAGATTCTCTGCGGCTTCGCGTGTTTGCCGCATCATCATATTTGCCTGCTCCTGCGCAACGACGGTGATGCTATGCTCGCTGACAAGCTGTTCAGCCTCAGCCTGGGCGTCTGCAACAATCTGTTCACCCTGCGCGCGCATTTGCAGCACGCGCTCTTTTGCGTTTTGCACTACAGTCTGCACACGGGCATTCGCTGTGGCTTCGCTTTCGGCTGCCTTTTGCTGCGCATCCGACACAATCGACGAAGCATCCTGGCGCGCAATTTCAAGGATTTCGCCGCGCTTTGCGACGATTTCTTTCGCGCGTTCAATTGTATTGGGCATAGCGGCGCGCACGGATTCCAGCATATCCTGCATAACATGGGGATCCACAAGACGCATACGACCAAACTTTTTGCTGTTTTCGATTTCATCCTGTAATTGAGTCAACAGAACGTCAATGTTATCCGACGACATGGTATGTACCCCCCAAAAATTATTGTATCTGCAATCGTTCAAGAATAAGCGGCAGGGCTTCCTTTGGCACAAACGCGCTGATGTCTCCGCCGAGCGCACAGACCTGCTTGACCATGCTTGACGACAGGAACATACTGGTTCCGCTGGCGGGGAGGAAGATTGTTTCTACCTGCGGGTTAAGCTGGCGGTTCGTGAGTGCCTGCTGAAATTCAGAGTCGAAGTCCGACATTGCGCGCAGCCCTTTTACGATTGCGGTCGCGTTTGTTTCTTTCGCATAAAGCGCTACTAAGCGGTCGGAGGAATCAATGGTCACGTTGGTAAGGTTCGCTGTGCAGCTTTTCAACAGGGCGACGCGCTCATCTACTGTGAATAGATATGTTTTCATCGCATTGACTGCCACAAGCACCGTCACGCGGTCGATCGGGATTCCCGTCAGCCGTGCGGCATCCGGGTTGGCGCCGATCAG
>JAVBSB010000164.1:0-8098 GCA_031547365.1 Oscillospiraceae bacterium
GTGCAACCTTTCGGGCGGCGGCACCGGTAACTTTCTTTACTATTTTAAGGGCGAGAACGGCGGTCTGCAACAGACCTTTTTTAACGCAGTCTCCGGTCTTGCGCAGGGCGTCGGGCTGTTTCTCTTCCCTATGCTCAGTAAAAAGCTTGGCAGAAAAAAGGTCTATTCAAGCTCCTTGCTTCTGCCCCACATCGGATATTTGGGCTTGGCTGTTGTTATGCTTGCGGCGGGCGGCAATTTTATCGGTCTGGGCGTCGCGGCTTTCTTACCCGGTGTCGCTTACGGCTCCCTTTCCGTCATGCAGAGCGTTATGCTCGCCGACGCCGTAGACTATGGCGAATACTCCACGGGCTTCCGCAATGAGGGCATTATCTTCTCTATGCTTACTCTCCTGAGCAAATTCGCGAGCGCGCTGACCTCAGTTGTTTCCACCTCCATCTATGCGGCGGTGCATTTCGGCGGCAAATACCCTAACGACCCCACCCCGCTTGCACAAAGAGGCATATCCTTCCTCATTTATATCATCCCCCCCGTACTGATGCTCGGCGCCTATCTGCTCTACAGAGCGAAGTACAAGCTAACCCCCGAGCACATGGCGCAGGTCAAGGCTGAGCTTGAAGAGCGCCGCGGCGTGCTGACCAGCGAAGTCGCAGCCGAATAGGGCTATAATCTGCATAAAAAAATCAGGGACGCACACTGTGCGCCCCTTTATTTTATATCCTTCGCCAAATGATTCAATGCAGAAACCCGAGCCGGTGCGCAGGGCAGGGACCGAGCAGGGCAAGGGCGTCATAGTGCGCGCGGGTGCCGTAGCCCTTGTGCTGCGCAAAGCCGTAACCGGGGTATTGCGCGTCCAGGGTAATCATAGCGCGGTCGCGGCTGACTTTCGCCAGTATCGATGCCGCCGCGATGCATGCAAAGCGCGAATCGCCCTTAATGGCTGTCTCGCAGGGAATTTGCAGCGGCGGGCGCTGGTTCCCGTCGATCAGCGCAAAATCCGCTTGGGGGTCAAGGGCTTCCACCGCGCGTTTCATTGCCAGCAGGGCCGCGCGCAATATGTTCATTTCCGCAATTTCATGCACCGAGGCAGTAGCTACAGCATAACTGACCGCCTGTGCTTTTATGGCGTCAAATAGTCTGTCCCGCGTTTTTGCGGTGCAGGTCTTTGAGTCGTTTAAGCCCGGCAGGTCAAATTCTTCGGGCAGCACCACCGCTGCGGCATAAACGTCGCCTGCCAAAGGACCTCGCCCCGCCTCGTCCGCGCCGCAGACCAGCGCTCCGGTCTGTCGAAAGCAGTCAATCGGTTCAAACGTATGTACTTTTACCATCTCGTAAACTCCGCCATGCGCGCCGGCATGCAGGTTTCGCTAAAGCGCGCCGGCTTATCGCGCAGGCCGCGCAGCGGCGCAGGGCAGGGCATACCCGTAACGGCTTCCAGCTTTTCCAGCGCGTCAAATTCATTTTTGGGCGCGGGCGTACCGATCGCCTCTAAGACGCTGCCCGCAAACTTAAACGGGCTTGCGGTTGCTGCCACAACGCTGTGCGTCGGGTCGTTCGTCCTTGCGCGGTAATCGTCCAACACATGCAGCGCAACGGCCGTATGCGTATCGCTCAGGTAACCTCTTTCTTCCCACGCGCGGCGTATCGCGGCGGCGCACTGCTTTTCGTCGCAGCTGCCGCCGACAAATTCATTTTGCAATAAGCGCAGAACCTCAGGCGATATCGTGTATTTCCCTTCCGCGCTCAGCTGCCGCATCCAGCCTGCGCATTGCTCCGCGTCGCGCCGCGCAGCAAGATACAGCAGGCGCTCCAGGTTGCTCGAAATCAGGATGTCCATTGAAGGCGAGCTGGTGGTATAAAACGGACGGTTGCGGTTATAGGTGCCTGTCTCAAAAAAGTCAGTGAGTACGCGGTTTTGGTTTGAGGCACAAATAAGCCTTTTAATCGGCAGACCCATGCGCTTTGCGTAATATGCCGCGAGGATATTGCCGAAGTTGCCTGTCGGCACAACGAAGTTAATGCTTTCGCCCGCCATAATTGTTTCGTTGCGCAATAAATCGCAGTATGCGCTGATATAATAGACGATCTGCGGCACAAGCCTGCCCCAGTTGATGGAGTTCGCAGACGAAAGGAAGCGGTTTTTCGCCGCAAGCAGCGCCGCGATGTTTTCGTTGGCAAAAATAGACTTTACGCCCGTCTGCGCGTCGTCAAAGTTGCCTACCACGCCTACCACGCGTACATTGCTGCCCTCTTGCGAAATCATCTGCCGCTTTTGTACGGCGCTCACGCCTTCAATCGGATAAAACACAACAATCTTCGTACCCGACACGTCCTTAAAGCCCTCCAGCGCCGCCTTGCCCGTATCGCCCGAGGTCGCTGTGAGAATCATAATCTCTTTCCCTGCGCCCAGCGATTTTTCTGAGGCCGAAACCAGCAGCTGCGGCAACAGCTGCAGCGCCATATCCTTAAACGCGCAGGTCGGTCCATGGAATAGCTCCAGTATATGCGCATGCTCGCCGAATGCCTTCAGCGGCGCAATATTTGGGTTTGAAAAGGTCCCGTCATAGGCTTTTTTTAGATGCGTTTGCAGCTCGTCGCGCGACCAACCGCCTTCAGCGGTCAAGAACTTCGACAAAATATGCTCCGCTCGCCCGATATAATCCATATCCGCCAACGACTTAATTTCCCACAGTGTCAGCGGCGGAATCGTGCGCGGCAGATACAACCCGCCGTCAGGAGCAATCCCGCGGGCAATCGCCTGCGAGGATGTAGCATTGACGCGCGCGTCGCGCGTGCTGGTGTAACGCATGGTTTACCTCCCCCTTCTCTTCTTTATTTAAAGAAAAGAAGCAAAAGAATTTAGTCCGCTGTGTGTGCTTATTTAAAGAAGAACAGAATTTCCGCTACAATGCAATGATTTGATCCGCATTTTTGGGTTTCATCGGCGGCGTTTCGTCCGGATAGCCGATGCCTATGCCGATTTGGAACTGCCAATCCGCGGGAATTCGGAGCGCCTGCTTCCATTTTGCGCCGTATTCGCCTGCAAAAAGAGCACCTACGCTTGCTACAATCACAGTCGCAAGACCAAGGCTTTGCGCGGCAATCACAATGTTTTCCGCCATCAGTCCCGCGTCCATGCGGCTGTCACCCTCCGCAAATAAAAACGCAAAGGTCGGCGCGTTGTGATAAAACGGATTCACGTCCGACTTGGTGTGTACCGGCGTATCCCGGCCGACGGTGTTCTTAAAATCAATCTGCATCGCTCGCAGCTGCTCCGCGTCCTGAAAAAAGCGCGCATGGATCGGCTGCGAATTGCGACCGCTCGGCGCGCGCAGCGCTGCCTGCATAAGGGTTTCACGCTGGTCGTCGCTGATCTGCATGGGCTTATATTCGCGTACGGTCTGCCGCGCGAGGATGGCGTCTGTTACGGCGTTGTGTAAAATCATAGGTCAAAGCGCTCCGCGTCTTCCCAAAGGCGTTCGAGGTTATAATATTCGCGTTGTTCCTTTTGAAAAATATGAACGAGCACGGTGTTAAAGTCCAGCAAAATCCAGCCGGTTGCGCGGCCTTCAATGCCGCGGGGCGGTACGCCGCGCTGCTTCATCTCATATTCCAATTCGTCCGCAAGGGCTTTGACGTGTGTGCTGGAGGTTCCCGTACAGATCAAAAAATAATCCGATAAAATGGTCTGCTCGGTGGTATGGATGGCGACTAAGTCCAGCGCTTTTTTGTTGTCCAGAATACCTGCAATTGTCTTGAGCAGTTCGGTTTGTTGCATCAAATCACTCCTTTTAGTTCATTATACCATGCCTGAGAATCCGGGTGTACGGGCTTGCCCGCCAATTTAATAAAAACATACTCTAAGATATATATGCTTGCCGCGTGCAGATTTTGCGCCGCGAGCGCGCGCGTGCGCGCAACGTCGGGGTAATCGCGGTCGTCAGAAACCAGGTCCGCCACAAATACGACCTCTTCAAGCAGGGTCATGCCCGCGTGTCCCGTGGTGTGCCAGCGCACGGCGGAAAGTATTTCGGGGTCTGTTATGCCGCATTCCAGCGCGAGGTACGCTTCCCCCGCGAAGGCGTGGCAGACCTGCGGCGCGGCGCGTTCCGCTTCTCCAAAGGGCTTTCCATATTGCGCGCACAGCGACTGCTTTTGCTCAAAGGGCATGCACTTCGCGCAGTCGTGCAGCAGCCCCGCTTCGTATGCTTTTTCCGCGTCTGCGCCATACTGCAATGCCAGCGCTTTTGCGGCTTGCGCCACGCACCGGCTGTGATACACCCTTTGCGGGGGCAGCAGGGCATCCAAATCAATCATGCGGCGTAAAGTCCTTTCTCGCGGATGAACGTCCATGCCGCAGGTGTCAGCCAGGGAGACATGTCCTCCCCCTTCGCTATGCCGCTGCGTATCTCTGTCGAGCTGATCTCCATCGGCTTAAAGCCCCGAAGCAATTGCACTGGCAGGTCCGTACAAAGCGCTTCCTCGCTGCGCTGCAGTGCGCAGACCGTACAGCGCTCAAGGAGTTCCTGCCAGCAATGCCAGCGCCGCAGCTGCTTGAGCTGATCTGTACCAATCAGTAAAAAACACTGCGCCCCGGGGGAGCTTTGCAGCTCCCGCAGGGTGTCAATCGTGTAACTAATCCCCTCCCGCCGCAGCTCGATGTCCGAAACGGAGTAAGGAAAAGTCAGGTGGCAAAGCTCCAGTCTGTCTGCGTCCGCCGCGCCGTAAAGCGTCGGCTTGAGCGGCGCCTGTTTTGCGGGGATGACCAGCAGCTGGTCCAGGCGCATCGCCTCAAAGAAAAACTGCGCGGCAGCAAGATGCCCCAGGTGCGGCGGGTTAAAGCTCCCGCCAAATAAGCCCAGACGCATCATTTCAATGAGATTTTTCTGCTCAGCATCCAGTTGGTCAAAACAAACAGACCCGCGCTGAGACCCAGCATGGCAACTGCCACAATCATATTGATATTAAGCGGCTCGTTGCCCGCCAGTATGCCCAGGTTCAGCGGGACATTGATTTTTATCAATTTGTCCAGCAGCGAAATGATCTGATAACAGATCACCGACGTGCCGATGATAAAGACGAAAATCCAAAGCCCCGGTTTTGCCTGGAAGGGGCGCACGTGGCTCACGGTAAGCACGAACAAAGCAATCATCATCGCCAGCACGAAAAAGAAAATTACGACAATTAATACAAAGGCAAAAAACTTCATCAAAACCGCAAACGACGGTAATCCCAGCGTTTCGGCGTTGAGCTGATCGCGAAAATCCCCCAAATTTGCCTGTGCAAGCACATTGTCCGCGGCCTTCGATATAACATTTCGGATGTTAATGACCGCGACATAGACCAGCCCCGCAACCTCCGCAAGGCTCGCAAGCATCAAAATAACGTTCGTGAGGAATTTCGAAGTCAGCATTTCTAAAGTGGAAACCGGCAGCGCAAAAGTAAGGTAGCCGCGTTCGCTGAACAGCGAGCGGTTTGTGCTCACAAGGATGATCACAACGCCCATAAACTGCAGCACAAACGCGCCCAGCATCAGCAATACGTTCCACAGCATCGCAATCAGCAGCTGCCCCGTGCCTATTTCCCGCGTTGACGTAATCAATGCGCCAATGCCGCCCGCGCCGATGCCGATGCCCAACACCCATAAAAACATGCGACCGGTCTGAATAAAGTCGTTCTTCATTAATTTAGCCAACATAAGGGAACACCTCCTGGAACAATTCATTGAGCGTCTTGCCCTGGGATTCCAGGTTGGACACCGAATCGAATAGCAGCACCTTTTTATTGCCTATCATCAAGGCATAATCAAATACGCGCTCCATGTCGTAGATCATGTGGGTCGAGAGCAGGATTGAGCTGTCTTCCGGGCGGTTGTTCAGAATGGTATCCATAATAAACTGCCTTGCGGAGGGGTCTACGCCGCCGAGCGGCTCGTCAAGGACATAAAGCTTCGCGTCGCGGCACATTGTCAGTAAAAGCAACAGCTTCTCCTGCATGCCCTTGCTCATCGTCTTCACGCGCTGCCCGGGCTCCAGCTGAAATGAATCGAGCATCTTCATGGCTTTTTCTTTGTTAAAGTTAATATAAAAATCCGCCATATAGTTGACGCATTGCTTCGCAGACATCCACTGCGGCAGATAGCTTTTGTCGGGGAGATAAGCCGTAATTCCCTTGGTATAGGCGCCGACTGGCTGCCCGTCAATGCGTACTGTGCCGCTGTAGTCGTTGATCATTCCCGTCAGGATTTTCATCAGCGACGTTTTGCCGCAGCCATTCGGACCCATAAGACCGACAATGCTGCTCTTCGGAATGAACAGGTCGATGTTTTCAAGCACGACCTTGGAGCCGTATGCCTTGGTCAGTTGCTTCAGCTGAATAATGTCATTCAATGGACAAACCTCTCTTCTCGTTTTCAATTTGAACCGCTTCGCCGTGCCGTACAAACAGAATCATCAATATCGCCAGGACGAACGCGATGGGGCTGTAGTAAAACAGGGAGATGTAGCTTCCGCTGAACATGCGGATAATGCCGTAAAGAATCGGAGATGCGATCTGCGCGCTGAAGGTTGCGGTGTAATAGTAGCCCGTAAAGGTCCCTACGCGTTTGATGCCGCCGATTTCGAGCACAAGCGGGAGGGTGTTCACCGTAATCATCATGTTTGCCGCGCCCGCAAGCGCCATCACCGGATATATAAAGTAGTTGAGTATCTTCATGATCTCCTGCACCAGCGGCGCGTTCGGCGTTGTCTGGTTCAATGTTAAAAATTCGCCGATGCTCAAGCCCCTTGCCTGCGTCACGGCAAACATCGCCCCGAAGAACATCGCAAATGCAGAAATAAACACAAAAAGCCCTGCCATAATGGTCTTTTTTCGGCCGAACTTATGCCCCAGCTTGCCCGCGGGCAGTGCCGCTATCGCGGAGCACACGCCAAAAATCGCCATGAGTATCGTTGCGCTTGCTGTGTTCTTGTGCAGAATCTCGTCCGCGAACAGCGCAAAAAAGGTAGAAATCGCATTGTTTCCGCAGAACAGGAAAAACAGACCAAACAACATAAAAATTAAACTGGTGCGTTCGCCTGTGCTCAGCTTCATGTTCTTACGCTCAAGCTTTTCTTCCGCAAGCGCTTTTTTCTCGGCGGCCTTGCGGTCTGCCTCGCTGTTGCTGGCAAGCACGTCAGCGCTCAGCAGGCGGCTGTCCTTTTCTTTTACGAAGAACATCAGCACCAGCATGCCCGCGATCATTACCACCGCGCCGATCATAAATACATAGGGAAAAGTCTCGAACTCATCCAGCTCCGCCTTGGGTATGCCCGTCACTGCCAGATAAATCGTCGTAACCAGCATGCCTGCCGCCATACCGACAATCGCGCCTATGCCGCCCATAAGGTTGATCACGGCGTTGCCGTCGGAGCGCAGCGCAGGTGGTGTCAGGTCCGGCATGAGCGCAACAACAGGCGCGCGCCAAAGGCTCATCACGAACACAAACAGGATGATGCAGATCATCAGCGCGGGTACGGTGTTGACCCAGGGGATCAGCACGAACAGCAGCGCGGAAATCGGCGCGCCGATCAGGATGAACGGGCGGCGCTTTCCCCACTTTGAATGGCAGCGGTCCGAAAGCTTGCCGAAGCTCGGCTGAAATACCACGCCGAAAATGTTGTCAAATGTCATAATGACGCCGATGAACAGCGGCACCAGCGTAAACCTTCCCGCCGCGGAAATGGCGCTTTCTCCCTGCGAGGCCATAAACTGCGAAAGAAAACTGACATTCGCAAGCCGTTCGCTCCATTGCGCAATCAAAGGGGAATCGGAAAGCAACCGATTGAGTATTTTTGTAATATAGGGGTCGTAGATAGCCCACGCGATGGAAGTCGCCATAAACCCGAACCCGGTTAAAATCGTCAGCGGGTAATTCAGGCGCGGGGTTCCGTCTGCCGGCCTCGTTTTTCCCATTGCAAGCCCTCCTATGTATTTCTTTGTCTGAAATAGTATACCTTGTTTTTTGTCAAATAGCAAGAGGGCTGCGCAGAATTTATGCTGTGTTCACGGGTAATTTAAAAAATGGCCAGTTTGGGGTCCAAGATAGGCGCAACAGTGC